>JAVJQK010000126.1 GCA_040218145.1 Sandaracinaceae bacterium
CCGATTCAACGCCGCCGAGCGCCCCACGGCACTCACCGAGACGGAACGCCCACACCCCAGCGTCCCGAAGGCCGCTGAGGTCGGTGAAGAGGTCGCGCGATCAGGCCGGAGCTACGGAAACGGCTCCACGCGGGCGCCGTGGTGCTTGACCATCCAGTAGGTCCCACGCGGGAACACCACGTCCCGGTCCCCGGCACACCAGCGCCGCTTCGCCTCGCGGTGCTTCTCGCGGAACTCCACCAGCTGCTCGATGGCGGCGATCCGCGCCTCGGTCTGACCCGGTCCCGCCGCCACGTGCGGCCGCAGCGTCCCGCGCGCCTCGAAGGTCTTCGCCCGCCGATACGGCGAGACGTTCCGCGCGCGGGTTGGCCCCAAGACCTTCCACCCGCGGGCCCGGATCTCCGCCCGCGCCTCCGCGAGCTGCACCTCGAGCTCCTGCGCGATCGCCTCGCGCGCCTCCTCCTCGTCCGCGAACCACTGCGTCGGCAGCTCGAGCTTCACCGACCCGGCCGCCGCCCACTTCTTCCCCGTGAAGTAGAAGTCCGGCTTCCCCGCCGAGAGCGTCCCCCGCCCGAGCTCGTCGAGCGTGGGGTTCAGCCCGGGCCACTGCGCCGGCCGCCACACCAGCCCCGCCTTCACCGGGTTCACCATCGCGTAGGCGATCTGGTGGGCCACCGCCTCCGCGGTGTGGAGCTGGACGATGGTCAGCTGCCCCGGCGCCCAGACCACGCCGATCACGTACCGCCGCAGCACCTGGATTGCGCACGCCAGGTGCGTGTCCAGCGCGTGCATGAACTCGCTGACGTTCCCGTGCGGGACCGTGACCACCAGGTGGAAGTGCGTGCTCATCACCGTCGCCATGTGCACCGTGACCCCGAACTTCGCCGCGCAGAGCGCCAGCAGGTAGACGAAGAGCGCCGTGAGCTCGTCGTCCGGCCGCAGCAGGAAGCGGCGCCCCTCGACGCGGCGGCAGATCGCGTACGTGGCGTTCGGCTCGATGTAGCGCGGTGCGGGCACGACGACGGGCCATCGCAAGCCCCGATCCGAACCCGCGCGACGTGATCTCACGTACTTACGGCGCCGGATCGGCGGGGGTGGCGGGCGGAGGGGTGGCGGACGCCGGCTGCGAGGGGGCTCCACGATCGTCGGACGCCTCCCACGAGAGCTTTCCCCGTTGGCTCGAGGCCGCGATCCGAGGGCGTCGCCGACTGGGCGGATCCGGACTCGCACGCTGCAGGTAGTCCAGGGCATCTCCGAGCCGAACTCCACCAGCGCCCGCTTCGCACTCAGTGCTCCTTCTGGCCATGCCGCCTCCCCCACGAGGTGCACCGAGAGCTCTCCGGGAGACGGCAAGGCGCCTCCCGGCGTGCACCGACCGCGCGTCATGCGGCACCCAGACCCGCCGCCGCGCTCTCGGTGTTCGCGGCGCGCGGGTCGGCCCCCCCCCACGCGAGCATCGACACAGCATGTGCTCCGGGTGTCGAATCGCTCGCGAGCTGCTCCTCGAGGGCAGGTCGCGTCCCCCAGGACGAGCGCTCGGCGCTCGCGCCAGGGAGGCCCCACTCCCCTCCGGCGGCACCGAGAGCTCCACAGGCGCCACTCATGCGTCCTATCCCCCCATCCGGTGGCCGACTTCTTCACCGGCTCGGACGTGCGCTTCGCCGCCGACGTTCCAGGAGCTCAGGAGAAGGTCGCGAGGCCGAACCCTTCGCCGTCCCGCTCGATCGCGCCACCGTCGACGAGCGCTTCCGCGTCAGAGCGAGGCCGAGTTCGACGCCGAAGCGACCAGGGGGGCTGGCGGTGGAGCTCACGAGGACGATGGATCGTCGTCACTCGATCCGGCTGCTCTGGGAAGGTCGAGAATGCGGGGGCGCGGGGGCGGCTTCCAGGAGTGGGCGCCGGCCTACGGAGCGCGGCTGGCCGCCGCGGCGAAGTGGGTGGCCTCGGTGGTCCGGTCGAGGTTGCTCATGGTGATCCGGACGAGCTGAACCGGCTCGGTCGGATGGATGTAGCCGTCCGCGGAGACCTCGGAGCAGTCCGAGCACGGGAGATCCACCGTCTCCTCCAGGAGGGTTCGCCCGGCTCTCGAGAGGCGAACCGAGACCCGCCCTCGCGCCTCGTCGACCTCCACGTCGAGCTGGCCACCGAGCTCCTCGGCCTCCTGGAGCGGGCTCCAGCGCCCCGCACCGAGGAGCGCTCGAGCGCGAGCCAGTCGATCGCGCACGCGACTCTCGAAGTCGGCCTCCACGCCCTCGGCGAGCTCCTCGTCGGGGACGCACAGGTCTGGATCACAGGCATCGTCCTCTTCCCAGCTGCAGCAGTTCGTCAGCGCGTCTCGCTCCCGCATGAGGTCTGCCTGGGTCGTGAGGGGCACCGACGCGTCCACCCCGCCGTCCGAGAGCCTCACGATGGCGAAGGTCCACGCGGTCGCTTCGACCCAAGCCGCAGCGAGATCGGTGTAGGTCGGCACCGGCACCAGCAGGGCCACTCGCCCGCCGTCCGGCGACAGCGCCGGGAGGCCCGAAGGCGAGAAGCACGCCGGACAGTCGCCGGGCACGAGCTCCTCCCCCAGACCAGCTGGCCCTGGACGGGCCACCGGCGGATCCGGTTGTAGGTCCGGGCTCGACGCTCGGCTGCTCACAGCCTCGTCCGGTTGGGACGCGCCTTCACCTCCGGCGCTCGCGTTGGGTCCTCGGTCCTCGGGCTCTCCGCGGTGGCTACAGGACGCCGCAGAGAGAACCAGAGATGCGCAGGCGAAGACCAAGAGTGAGGGGGGGCGGCGGGCGGAGGTGGCGTCTTGGTGACGCTCGACCTCTCGGGGCGAGTGGCGCATCTGAACGGCTCCTGAGAGTGGCGGGCGCAGCCCGATGGGTGAGCGGACGCGTCCCGCTCGGTGTCGTTCTCCGATCGCAAGGATACTTCGCGAGTGGTTGTCAATCAAGATGGCGAGTTGTCGCGGTGCGACGTGCCCTTCTTGGAGGTGCCCGCAACGAGGGCTGGGCCTTCCGGCTCGCGCAGGAGATGTCCGCCTTCGCTCCTCGACGAGGGAAGGTCTGAGCCCGGCGCTCGGTTCGCGGGCGGGGGCGGATCGACGACGAGTCCTTGACCGGGGGATCGCGGGTGGGTAATCCGCGCGCCCCAGCTCCATCGAGAGTGGGAGGAGGCTGTCTTGGGCGCGTTCAGAGGATCTCTCACCTACTCCAAGTTCCACGTGCGGGGCGAGCTGCCCCAGGACTTCCGCGAGCGCTTCGTCGAGGCGATCCGCCTGCGCGTGTTCCGGGAGCTGGATCCGAACGAGGACGCCGAGCAGCGCTCGGGCTGGTGCTCCATCGAGCACCCGTTCGACCTGGACCTGACGCCCGAGAAGCTCTTCTTCAACGGGTACCTGAACCTCGGCTTCCGCACCGACACGTGGCGCATCCCGAGCGCGCTCTTCAAGGCGAGCTTCCGCGAGGCGGAGCGCGAGTACTGCGCGACGAACGGCATCGAGAAACTCAGCCGCTCGCAGAAGAAGAACCTCGAGGCGGTGGTGGTCTCGCAGCTGCGCCGCAAGCTCGTGCCCGCGATGAAGGTCGTCGACCTCTCCTGGGCGCTCGACGAGGGCGTGGTGCGCTTCTTCCAGCAGAGCCCGAAGGTGCACGACCAGATGATCGAGCTGTTCGAGAAGACCTTCGAGCTCGACCTCGCCCTCGACGGGGCGTTCCTGGCGGCCGAGACCCGCGGGCTCGAGGCGGCCGAGGCGCTGCCCCAGCTCGAGCCGACCCCCTTCCACCTGCCGCAGAGCGCGGCGCAGGGAGCCTGAAGCATGGACCTCGTCGACAAGATCGAGCGCTCGCGTTTTCTCGGCCGCGAGTTCCTGGTGTGGCTCTGGTTCGAGAGCGAGCGCCTCGAGGGCGTGCTCCCGCTGCCGAGCGGTGAGGCGTGCGAGCTGTGGCTCGAGGAGCAGCTGACGCTGGTCGCCGACATGGAGAAGGCGGAGAGCAAGCTCAAGGCGGGCGCGCCCAGCGCCACGCCGGAGGCCAAGGAGGCGCTCCGCCAGGGCAAGCTGCCCACCAAGGCGAAGATGCGGATCAGCCGCGGCCCGCAGAGCTGGTCGTTCCTCTTCGACGCGGACAGCCTCGCGGTGGCCGGCGTGAAGATCCCCGCGCTCATCACCGAGGAGACGGACGAGAAGTTCTACGAGCGCATGCAGCTCGTCGAGGACCTCGAGGCGATGATCGGCGGGCTCTACGAGCGCTTCCTCGAGGTGCGCACGAGCGAGCGCTGGGCCCAGGAGGCCGACGCGGTCCGGGCGTGGGTCGAAGCCTGACGCGATCGGGTATGATGCCCGCGGCATGAAGATCTGCCCGAGCTGCGGCCTCAAGTACCCGAACGAGAACGACCGCTGCTTCGTCGACAAGTCGGTGCTCGAGCCGATGAAGGACGAGCGCATCGGCACGCTGCTGAAGGGGCGCTACGAGATCGAGGCGCCCCTCGGCGAGGGCGGCATGGCGGTGGTCTATCGCGCGCGGAACACGCTCGTGGAGCGGCCCGTCGCGGTGAAGGTCATGAACGCCAACCTGGCCGGCGACGCCTCGCTCAAGGAGCGCTTCCGGCGCGAGGCGAAGAACGCGGCCGCGGTCGCGCACCCGAACATCATCGAGATCTTCGACCACGGCGAGACCGAGCAGGGCACGCCCTACCTCGTCATGGAGATCCTCGACGGCGAGCCGCTCGACCAGATCATCTCGCGCGGCCCGATGCCGCCCGGGCAGGTGGCCAGCCTCGGCGTGCAGGTGGCCCGCGGCCTCGCCCGCGCGCACGACTTCGACGTCCTCCACCGCGACCTCAAACCCGAGAACATCTTCATCTGCCGCGGCGCGGACGGAGCGCTGAGCATCCCCAAGCTGCTCGACTTCGGGATCGCGCGCTCCATGCACGACAGCCGGCTCACCAGCGCGGGCCAGATCTTCGGCACGCCGCAGTACATGGCGCCCGAGCGGGTCACCAGCATCGACGCCGGCCCCGCGGCGGATCTCTACGCGCTCGGCGTGATCCTCTTCGAGATGGTCACCGGGAGGCTCCCGTTCCTCTCCAACGACATCCCGGGCTTCTTCATCAAGCACATGCAGGAGGCGCCGCCGAAGCCGTCTCTGCTCGTGCCGGAGGTGCCGCGGCGCCTGGAGGCCCTGATCCTCGAGCTGCTCGCGAAGAAGCCCGAGGAGCGGCCGGTCGACGCGCACGCGGTGACGAAGGCGCTCGAGGCGCTGGTCCCTCAGGGCGCCGGGGCGCCGATGCCCGCCGCGGTGCCGCAGAGCGCGCGCCCGCCCGCGAACGCGCCCACGCTGCCGCCGACGACCCTCGAGCGCTGGGCCGGGCGCACGGCGCTCTTCGATCAGATGCTGCACCGCGCGTATCCGGGCGGCAGCGCGCCGCCCAACCAGGTGCAGGCGCTGGCCGAGATCCGGAGCATCCTCGCGCGCATCCACGAGCTCAGGAGCGCGGGCCTCAAGGAGCAGCGCAAGCTCGAGCAGATGGAGAGCCAGGCGCAGGAGGGCCGCGCGCGCCTCGGCCACGCGGTACACACGCTCGCGGAGGATCTCTCGAACGCCCGCGAGGGGAACCGCGCGGCGCAGAAAGAAGTGCAGCCCTACTTCGACGCCGAGCGCAACGCGCAGGAGGCGTACGGGCGCGCGCACGACAAGCTCGAGGCCCTGGCCGGAGGGCGGCGGCTCGAGGCGCCGTCGCAGCCCGCCGTCGCCGCGGCGCGCGAGATGGCTGACGCGCTCGACCGGTGGCTGCTCGCGAAGGGCGCGGCCGAGAAGGCGCACCGCTGGGTCGAGGCGAAGGAGCGAGAGGTGAAGGACCTCGAGTTCCAGGTCACCGCGCTCCGCGCGCAGCTCGAGCGGCTCGAGAGCAGCTACGACGACCAGCGCTCGAGCGCCGAGGACGCGCTCGCCGCGAACGGCGAAGAGGTCGACCGGCTCGAGACGCGGCTGACCGAGCTGGGCACCACCTTCGTCGAGCCGCTGCGCACCCGCACCGACCTCGGTGACCTCTTCGCGCAGCTGGGGCGGGACGGCACCCCGGCCGCGGGACTGCGCCGGCCCAGCTGATCCCGACCCGACAGGATCGAAGCGGCGAGCCCCTGTCCGGAGGCGTGGCGCCCTTCTGAGGACGTATCAGACCCGGCTTGGCCGCCGTACGATCGCTATCGAGTGACGGGGGAGCCAGCCAGCTCACGGGGCGTCGACGCGTTTCAGGCGAACGCACGCGAAGTCTTGCGTGTTTGCCTGATCGTGACTTCGGTCGGGGCCCTGTTTTACCTGGCCGCGACCTCCATCGGAGGCACGGCGCTCCTCTTCTCACACGTCGTCACGGTCGCGCTCGTCGCGCTCAACGGCGTGGCCTGGCTGCTGTACCGGGCGGGGCGGATCCGCGTCGCGGGGATCCTGCTGGTGACCGCCCTCTGGGCTGCGGGCGTGCTGCCCACGATTCACGAAGGGCTGAGCGGCACCGCGGCCGTCAACTACCTCATGGTCACCGTCACGGCCGGTGTGGTGATCTCCGGCCGAGCCGCGCTCGTGTCGGGAGCAGGCGCCGCCGCGCTGTTCCTCGGCGTCGCCGCGGCGGAGGCGACGGGATTGAACACGCCCGTTCCCAGGGAGATCCCAGCGCTGACCGTCGGCGTGGGGCGCGCTCTGCAGGTCGGCGTGATCGCGATCTTCATCTGGATGACGGCGCGCAACCTCCGCCGCTCGATCCAGCGGCTGAACGAGAGCCGCCGCCGCGCCGAGCAGAACGAGGAGCGAGTGGCGGAGCTGGTGCGAGAGTCTCCCGACGGGATGATCACGCTGGATCCCGACGGCACGGTCCGCTCCGCCAACCCCGCGGCGTGCGAGATGCTCGGGCTGGGCGAGGAGGAGGTGGTCGGGCGGGCCATCCGCTCGCTCCTCGGGGAGCCCGGCGGTGATCCCTGGACGGAGCTCTTCGAAGGGAGCGCGCCGGCCCGGCTCGAGCTGCGTCGTGGCGAGGGCGCGGACGCGGCGCTGCTCGAGGTGTCTCCCCGCGTCGCGGTCCGCGCCGACGGCAAGCCGATCGTGCACGCGACGCTCCGAGACGTCACCGCCGAGCGTCGGCGCGAGGCCGAGCGGCAGGCGCTCCAGGAGCAGCTGATGCGGACGGATCGACTGGACTCGGTCGGCCGGCTCGCCGGAGGCATGGCCCACGACTTCAACAACCTGCTGACCGCCATCGCGGCCACGGCCGAGCTCGTCGCGCCGAGCGTGCACGGCGACGAGGCGCGCAAGGACGTGGCCGAGATCAGCGCGCTCTGCGTCCGGGGGAGCGACCTGACGCGGCAGCTGCTGAGCTTCGCGCGCCCGCAGGCGCTGGAGACGACGCGCCTGGATCTCGGCGCCCTCGTGGAGCAGCTCTGTCCCATGCTCGAGCGCCTCCTCTCGGAGCGGGTGACCTTGGAGGTCGAGACCGAGTCGGTGTGGGTGGAGGCGAGCCGCGCGCAGCTCGAGCGCGTCGTGGTGAACCTGGTGGTCAACGCGCAGGACGCGATGCCGCGCGGCGGCGTCGTGCGGGTGGGCGTGCACGTCCGAGGGCAGGACGACGTGCGTGCCCTCCTGTCGGTACGGGACGAGGGCGTCGGCATGGACGAGGAGACGCAAACCCGCATCTTCGACCCGTTCTTCACGACGAAGGGCAGCCGCGGCACGGGGCTCGGGCTCTCCATCGTGCACGGGCTCGTGACGAGCCTGGGGGGCGTGGTCTCGGTCGACTCCGCGCCCGGCGAAGGGACGTCCTTCCTGATCGATCTGCCCGCCGTCGAGGCCGCGCCGGAGATGCGCGCGCGGTTTCCGTCGGGGACCACGCGCGTGCGAGCCGACAAGGTGCGCTTGCTCGTGCTCGAGGACCAGCCGGAGGTGCGCCGGACCACCAAACGGCTGCTCACCCGCGAAGGCTACGACGTGATCACCGCCGCCGACGCGGAGGAGGCCAGAGCGCGCCTCTTGGACGACGAGACCATCGCGCTCGTCGTCTCCGACGTGGTGCTGCCCGGGCAGAGCGGACCGGAGCTCGCCCGGGAGATGCGCGCGCTCCGCCCGGACGTCTGGTTCGTGTTCGTCAGCGGCTACACGGGTGAGACCCTCGACGGGGAGATCATCGCGGATCTCGGCGCGCCGTTCCTCTCCAAGCCCTTCACGCGCGACGCGCTGATCACCCAGGTCACGCGCGCGCTCGCCTCGCGGCAGGTCGGCCCGTCGACGTCGCTCGACCGCGGCTCTACAGTCGTGTCATGAGCGACGACCGCGACGCCGAGTGGCGCGAGAAGCTGACGCCCGACCAGTACCGCATCGCCCGCGAGGGCGGCACCGAGCCCGCCTTCACCGGGGCGCTCTGGGACAACAAGGAGCCCGGCACGTACAAGTGCGTGTGCTGCGGCGCCGAGCTCTTCTCCTCCAAGGAGAAGTACGAGTCGGGCAGCGGCTGGCCGAGCTTCTGGCAGGCCGCCAACGAAGAGAAGGTCGGCACCCGCGAGGACCGCAGCCACTTCATGGTGCGCACCGAGATCGTCTGCAACGAGTGCGACGCCCACCTCGGCCACGTCTTCGAAGACGGCCCCCAGCCCACGGGCCTGCGCTTCTGCGTCAACAGCGCCTCCCTCGCTTTCGAGCCCGAAGAAGACGAGTGAGCGTCCGGGCGCGCTCCGCGCTCGTCTTCGCGCTCGCGAGCCACGCCGCGGTCGCCCACGCCAGCGACTTCACGCCCGTCGGTGTGTCCACGCTCGGCGCCGTCCTCGGCTCGGCGGCGGCCCTGCTCTGGTTGATCGCGGGCAGCCTCGCCGAGCCACGCCATGCGCGCGTCGTGGGGGGCGTGCTCGCGCTGGCCGGCGCCGCGGCGTGCTGGCTCGCCCTTCTCCTCGCGGGGGGCGGCGCGTGCTTCGCCTCGCTCGGGGTGCCCGCGCACCTCGTGCTCCTCTGGGCGCTGGTGCACGCCGTGCGAGACCGCGAGGCGTGAGGCGCGGTTTGGGGTAGGGTCCGCGGGTGACCGACGAGACGCTGCAGGGCAAGATCATGGTGGTGACCGGGGCCAACTCGGGCATCGGCAAGGCGATGGCGCGGGAGCTGGCCGGGCGCGGGGCGCGCGTGGTGATGGTCTGCCGCAACCCCGACAAGGGCGAAGAGGCGCGGCGCGAGATCGTCGAGGCCAGCGGCAACGAGCAGGTGTCGCTCGAGGTCGCGGACCTCGGCTCGATGGACCAGGTCCGGGATGTCGCGTCGCGGCTCAGGGAGCTGGGGCGCGTCGACGTGCTCCTGAACAACGCCGGGCTCTACCTGCCCGAACGCCAGGTCTCGCCCGACGGCTTCGAGATGATGTTCGCCGTCAACCACCTCGCGCCGTTCCTGCTGACCCATCTCTTGCGGGAGACCCTCGCGGCCGCGGACGACCCGCGCGTGATCACCACCTCGTCGGTGGGACACCTGTTCTGCAAGTTCGACATCGAGCACCTCCAGGCGGAGCGCCGCTTCATCCCGCTCGAGCAGTACGGCGTGACCAAGCTGGCGAACATCTTCTTCACCAAGGAGGCCGCGCGGCGCTACGCGTCGGACGGCATCAACGCGAACTGCTTCCACCCCGGCGCGGTCGGGACGGGCTTCGCGCAGGACGAGCCGGGCCTCTTCAACGCGATCATGAAGGTGGGCAAGGTCTTCATCCGCTCCCCCGAGAAGGGTGGGGAGACGGGCGTCTACCTCGCCGCGTCCGACCGCGTGAAGGACGTCACGGGCGAGTACTTCGTCGACAAGAAGGCGAAGAAGCCGAGCAAGACCGCGCGCGACCCGGAGCTCGCCCGCGCGCTCTGGGAGCGGAGCGCCGCGATGGTCGGCGTCAGCTGAGAGACTATCGATGAATCTCCCGTCGCCCCGCGGCCGATCCGGGCCCATGCGCGTCGTTGCCGCTCGTCGCCGTGCTATCCGCACGCCTCCTCTCGTCGCCTAGCGCCTGGACCCGCCTCGACTGCGGGACTCGGTCCGATTCACCGACAGTCTCTCAGCGCGCGCTGCAGCGGGCACTCGGGCGACGCCGACTCACCGCGGCGGTAGCGCGCGAGCAGCTGCTTGGAGCGCTGGGCGAGCATGCGCCGCACCTCGCGGCGCGCGCCCTTCACGCGCGGGATCGCCATGTCGTCGTAGGCGGTGGTCTGGTGCCGCATCCAGGCGATCACCGCCGCCTCCGCGCGCCGCTCGATCGGGATGCGCTGCGTGCGGGCCACGGTGCCGCTCCCCACCGGCGTCGCGTGCGCGGTGATGCGGGCCGCCATCTCGCGGGCGAGCGCTCGGTGCGCGGGGTGGAAGGCGAGGAACGCGAGCACCGCGGCCTCGAAGTCCTCGACGTACTGCTCGTGCGCCTCTGCGCGTCGACGGCGATCGGCGGCGAGCCGCTTCTGGTACGCGGGCGTCGCGCGCTCGGCTTCGATGGCCGCCTGGGCCGCCTCGATGTTCGCCGCGGGCGCCCACACGCCGCGCGAGAACTTCTTGCGCCCCTTCATCTCCTGCACGGTCCAGCTCGGCCCGGCCGCCTTCACGCGGCGCGTCAGCCCCGCGTCCCCGGGCGGCAAGAGCGCCCATGTGTCGGGCACGGCGCGCCGCTCTCCGCTGGGGAGGCGCACCATGCGGGGGTCGGGATCGGGGGCGACGACGAGCTTCTCGGGCGACTTCTCGGGCATGGAACGGCGGAGGCTACCCGCAAGGAGTCCACCCGTCACGGTCTCGACGCGCCGCCCCCGAACGCGCGTTTCGTGCGACTCTGATCGAGCGCGCCGCGTGCGCGCGCGGGACCGAACCATGGGTGGGGAAGCGAGCGCCGACCTCGAGTCGCGATGGATCCGCGAGCAGGTGCGCGAGCGGCTCTTCGGTGAGGCCGAGCCCGTGAGCGTGGGACGGTACGCGCTGCGCGCGCCGCTGGGCCGCGGGGGCATGGCCACCGTGTACGCCGCGACGGATCCGGTCCTCGAGCGCGAGGTGGCGGTGAAGATCCTGCATCCGCGGGACGCGCACGACGCGCGGCGGCTGCTCCGCGAAGGGCGCGCGCTCGCCGCCATCGCGCACCCGAACGTGGTCGCCGTGCACGACGCGGGCGTCGACGGGGACTGCCCGTATCTCGTGATGGAGAAGGTCGAGGGGCAGACGCTCGACGCCTACCGTCGCGCGCAGCCGGACGCGCTGTGGGACGTGCTCGACGCCGTGCTCGGAGCGGGCTCCGGCCTGGCGGCGGCGCACGGCCGTGGGCTGGTGCACCGCGACGTGAAGCCGCAGAACATCCTCGTCGACGCGCGCGGCGTGGCCCGGCTCTCGGACTTCGGGTTGACCGGCGCGGAGCCCTCAGGCGCACCCTCGAGCGAGACGAGCGCGCGCCTGACGGTGACCGGCGCGCTGCTCGGGACGCCCGCCTACATGTCCCCGGAGCAGCTCGACGGACTCCCCGCCGACCCGCGCTCGGATCAGTTCGCCCTGTGCGTGACGCTCTACGAGTGCGTCTGCGGCGCGCGCCCCTTCGACGGCGAGACGCCCGCCGCCATCCGCGCCGCCATCGCGGCGGGTGCGCCCGACGCGCCCGAAGACGCGCCGAGCTGGCTCCTGGACCTGATCGCGCGGGGCCTTCGCGAGGACCCCGAGGAGCGCTACCCGTCGGTCGACGCGCTGCTCTCCGCGATCGCGGCGCGCCGCGAGAGCGTGCGCAAGACGGAGCACGCGATGTTGTCTGTCGACAGGCTCTCGCGCGCGTTCGCGGACCGGGCCGAGGACCCCGAGCGGCTCCTCTCCCGGGTCGCCACCTGCCGAGAGGAGCTGCGCGACGCCCTCGCGGACTGGCCCGACAACCCCGAGGCGCAGGACGTCGACGCGCGCCTCGCTGCGCTCGGGGCGGCCATCGAGCGCGAGCACGATCCGACGGTGGGAGACGGCTACAAGGCCGTGTGGGGCGCGGTCATCGCCGTGCTCTGGGTGGCCGCCTACGCCGCCTTCGCGTGGGGCGACGCGAGCGGCGCGTGGCCCATCGACAACCGCGAGCTGACGGTCTTCTTCGGCGTGTTCCTCGCGCTCAACCTCTTCGTCACGTACGGCCCCGGGCGCGAGATCCATCGGGAGAACGATCCGGGCCGGAAGCTCAGCCTCATCACCACCGCCGCCTACGCGGGCGACCTGCTCGCGGCCGCCGTGGGCTGGGCGCTCGACGCCGACGTCGCCATGACGCTCGCGTCGGTGCACGTCGTCGCGGGGGCCATCTGGGGCGCGGCCGCGATCGGCGTCGACCGTCGCGTCGCGGTGCTCTCGGTGGTCACGGCGCTGGGCGGCGCGGTCATGGCGCTGTTCCCCGCGTGGTGCTTCGAGATCGCCGCCGTCGTCGCCACGCTGGGCATCGGCGGCTTCGCCTACGCGATGCGCCCGCGAAAGCGAGATCTGTCTTAGAGTCCACGCGTGGGGGATGATGCCGAGCTCTTGCGGGCGTGGCGCGCTGGCGACGCCACCGCGGGCGCGGCCCTCTACGACCGCACGTTCCCGCTCGTGAACCGCTTCTTCCGTTGCAAGGTCGACGACGAGATCGCGGTCGACCTCATCCAGGCCACGTTCCTCGCCGCGGTGGAGAGCCTCGAGCGCTTCCGGGGCGCGTCGAGCTTTCGCGCGTTCCTGCTCGGCATCGCGCGGCACGAGCTGCTCGACCACTACCGCAGCAAGGCGCGCGACCGCAGCGTGCCCATCGACGAGCTCACGCTCGAGGACCTCGATCCGTCGCCGAGCAGCCTGCTCCGTCACGGTCGCGAGCAGCGCGCGCTCCTGTCCGCGCTGCGCTCGCTCCCGCTCGAGCTGCAGCTCCTGGTGGAGCTCCACTACTGGGAGGGGCTCACGGGACCCGAGCTGTCCGACGCGCTCGAGCTGCCCGAGGGCACCGTCCGCAGCCGCCTACGCCGGGCGCGCGAGCAGCTCAGATCGACGGTGGAGCGCGCGGGCGAGGCGATGCCCCGCCGCGAGCTGGCCGCGACGAGCTTCGAGTCCTGGGTGGAGAGCGTCAGGCCGTCCGACGCGGCAGGACCCCACGCTCCCTGAGCGCCGCGCGGAGCTGGCTGGCGCTCTCGAACACCACCGCGTCCATGCCGACGTCTCTCGCCGCCTCGACGTTGCTGGCGCGATCGTCGACGAAGAGGCAGCGCTCGGGCGGCCGCTCGAGCCGCCGCGCCGCGCCGAGGTACGCCTCGGGGTGCGGCTTGCGCACGCCGGTCTCGCAGCTGACGAAGGTCCAGTCGAGGTAGCGCGAGAGCTCGAGGCGCTCCTCGATGAGTCGGTACCAGCAAGGATAGTTGCTGAGCGCGTGCATCTCGACGCCGCGCTCCGACAGCTCCGCGAGCAGCGGCTCCACGCCGTCGAGGAAGCGATACGCGCCGCGCACGGCCTCGACGAAGCCGCCCTCGTCGTAGGCGCGCCCGTCGGCGAAGAAGCTGCGCAGGAACGCGTCCTCGTCCATCTCCCCGTGCTCGAAGCGCACCCAGGCCTCCGGGTGCTTCGCGTCGAGCAGCTGCTCGAGGGACATGCCGAAGAAGTCGGGCATCACGCGGTGGAAGGGGTCGTAGACGAGGGTCCCCATCACATCGAGCAGGAGCACGTCGGGCGAAGTCATCGCTCGCAAGTCTTGGGTGCGAAGCCTCCCTGCGCCAACTACCCTCGGGCGCGTGTCCGAGTCGAACCCTCCCGAGCGCGAACCCTCCGGCTATCCGCCCGGCCGCGGCAAGGGCTGGCCGTGGGTGCTGGGCGTCGTCCTCGTCGGCCTGCTCGCGGTGCTCGCCTACCTCTTCACGGAGGGCGGCGACTCGAGCTGGGGCGAGCCGGGTGACGAGCTGAGCGCGGAGCCGCCCGTGGACGGGCCGCGCGGCGACGGCGAGTCCGCCATCCGCGCGCAGGGCACGCAGCCGCCGCCGCTCCCGGGTGAGCCCGATCCGGCGCCCGCGGACGCGGTGGACCCGGAGGAGCTGGCGCGGCTCCTCTTCGACGGAGGCTGGGGTCCGCCCGAGGCTGGCCTCGCCCGGCTGAACGATCCTGTCGATCCCGAGCCCGAGCCCGAGCCGATCCCCAACGAGGCGCTCGACGAGCCGCTCCGCATGGGTCCGACCGCGCCGCAGACCGCCTACCGCCGCGCCGTCTTCTGGCGCGACATGCTGGGCACGCGCATCACGAACGTCCGGCGCCAGGCCGAGGAGGCGGCCGAGCGCGGCGACGACGCGCAGGCGGCCCGGCTGCGCCGCATGGTCGGTCGGCTCGAGGCGCAGCGCCCCGCCCTCGAGCGCCGCGTGGGAGAGCTCGAGAGCGCCGCCGCCGCCGCGCCCCCGCTCGAGCCCGCGGAGTGAGGCGAGGGGGGAGACCGATCCCTCCTTCGCGTCGGCCGTGGCCAGCGTTGCCGCTCGGCGCGCCGGGTCTACGACTTCCCCACGAACCCTGTGGGGAGGTGAGCATGAGCGCAGCCGAGAGGACCGACGTCGAGCTCCGATGTGAGACCTGCGGCAACCGGTACGAGTCGACCTTCGTCGTGGAGAAGGACGGCCGGCGACACCGCTTCGACTCCTTCGAGTGCGCCATCCACGCCCTCGCGCCGACCTGCCCGCGCTGTGAGGTGCGCGTGGTCGGCCACGGCGTCCAGGTGGAGGACCGGATCTACTGCAGCTCCCACTGCGCGCGCGAGAGCGAGCCAGCCGGGGCGGCGCTCGAGACCCACACCTGAGGGAGACGGGCAACGCGTCAGACGCGGGCCAGCTCCTCTTCGGCCTCCACGGCGGCCTCGAGATCGGCGCGGAGGTTGGCCACGAGGCGCTCGACGCCCGACGCGCGCGTGACGTCCGCGGCGCGGCCGGCGAGCTCGGTGGCGGTCGCCTCGAGCCGCGCCACCAGCCCCTCGAGGCGAGCGAGCGCCTCGTCGCGCTTGGCCTCGAGCGCGCGACGCCGGGCGACGGCCTCGGCCGAGCCCATGTCGGCGGTGCGCGCGAGCGCGGCCTCGAGCGAGGCGTGGTGCGCGGCCTGCTGCGCGGCCGCCTCGCCGAGCTGGTCGGCCGAGGCGCTCACCGGATCGAAGGCGGGGCCGATCGCGAGCACCTCGCGGGCGATCTGCGCGCGGGCGCGGCGCGCGCGGCGCAGGAGCACCGCGACGGTGGCGCGGCGTCGACGCGTGGTGATGAAGCCGAGGAGCCCGAGCGCGGCCAGCCCCAGCGCGCCGGCCGCCCACGTCAGGCCCGAGATGCCGGACGCCGTCTGGCTCGCGGCCACCACCGCGCGCTCGGTCGCGCTCGGCGGCGGGGTCAGGCTCTCCACCTCGATGGCGCCCTGCAGCTGGGCCCGCGCCTCGCTCACCGTGAGCAGGTCGCGGGTCGCGAGGCCGACGAGGTTGAAGGCGATGGGCATGGACGACGCGCGCGGCGCCTCGATGACGTAGCGGTGCGCGACGGGATCGCGCTCGACGATCTCGGCGCCAGGAGGCAGCACCACGAACGGCCCGGACGCCACGTCGCGCCGGCCGCCGACCGTGCGGCTCATCGCGTCGATCTCGGAGCCGTCGTGCAGGAACGAGTAGCTCCCGCGGATGGCGAAGCGCGCAGGTCCTTCCCCCGCTCCGACGTACGGCGCCAGGTCCACGGGCGCCCCGCTCGCGGGCAGGGTGACGCGGTGGCTGACCGTCCAGTCCGCCGCGTCCCCATCCGCTGCCACTGGCGCGACGAGCGCGAGCCACACGGCCGCGACCCCGAGCGCGCGCCTCACCGCATCCTCCGGTCGCCGTAGAAGCTCATCGCCATCATCATCGTGCGGCGCGAGCCTCCGTCCCATCCGTTCCACGCCGCGCCGAGCACGCGGTCGTAGCGGCCGAGCAGATCCGCGTCGCGCGCCAGCGCGGGGTCGTGCCAGAGCTCCGCCGCCGCCACGAGCACCCGCTGCCGCTCGGCGAGCGCCCGGCGCGCCTCCGCCACATCGCCCCGCTCGAGCGCGCTCGACGCGCCGCGGAGCGCATCGCCGGCCTGGAACGCGAGCACGGTGCGCTTGACCGGGCGGCTCGTCGACGCGATGGCCGCCTCCCGATCGCGCGTGCGCGCCGCCTCCACGTCCGTGGTGACGGTGCGGTTCTCACGCGAGAGCAGATCCTTGTAGTCGAGCGTGACGTGCGCGATCTGCGAAGTCCGCGTCCCGGGCGGCACCGTCAACTCCATCAGCACCACGTGCTGATCTCCACGACGGAATGTCGGCACGTGGATGCGCAGCCCGCGGTCCTCGTCCTGCTGTCGATCGCGCGCGATGCCCAGCTCGGCCGCGAGCCGCCGATCGGACGCGATCTCCGTGCGCCGCACGCGCGACTCCTCCTGCTCGTCGAGGACATGTGAGCCGTACACGCGGGTCGCGACGACGCCCTCGGCCAGCTCGACCCGGACCCGCAGCGCCTGCGCCACCGCCTGCGCGCGCTCCTCGAGCTCGTCCGTGAGGATGTCGCCGATGTCGCCCGGGCGGCGCACGAAGTGGTAGCTGCCGCTGCCCTCGCGGGCGATGGCGAGCATCGTCGCCTCGTCGAAGTCGGTGCCGAGCCCCACGCTCGTGGTGAGCACGCCGCGCTCGTCGAAGAGCTCGCGCGCCACGCCGCCGAGGGCCTGCGGGTTGGTCTGGCCGAGCGTCGCCTGGCCGTCGGAGACGAGCACCACGAGCAACACGTCGTTCATCGCGCGGCGGCGGGGCGCGTTCGCCTGCGCGGCGCGGAGCGCGGCCTCGATGTTGGTGCCGCCGCCCGGGGCGAGCGCGTCGATCGCGCGGCGCGCGGCCCGTCCGTCGCCGACGCGAGCGGGCGCGAAGTCGACCGAGGCGTCGTCGGCGTAGCTCACCAGCCCGAAGGTGTCGCCGGGCTCGAGCCGGTCGACGAGCTGCCGCGCGGCGGCGATCGCGTGGCTCCACTTCTCACCGATCATCGAGCCGGAGCGGTCGAGCACCAGGCGCACGTCCATGCGCGGCCGAGGCGGCGCCTCTCCGCGCCGCGCCATCAGCGCGATCTGCAGGTGCACGCGCTCCCCTTCGCTGAGGACACGGCCCCGCTCGAGCTCAGCGTGCAGGCCGACCGCCTCGCGCGCGGGCACCGGGTAGGGGAGGCGCCCCAGCTCGTCGAAGGCTTCGAGCCGCACGTTCTCGCCCCCGACCATGACCCCGCGGTCGAGCAGATCCTCGAGCCGCGCCTGCGCGCCGCGGCCCCCGACGAAGGTCGAGGCGAGCACGGCGTTCTGCGGAAGCGGCGCGGCGGTGGCCGTGGCGGCGCCAGCACCGTAGCCGCCGCCGGCTCGCGGCGCGGCGGGCGGCGCGGCGGGCCTCGCCTGCGCCCGACGCAGGGGCGCGGGCTCCGCGGCGATTTCGTCGTCCGTCTCGGCTGCCTCCCCCTCCCACGCCGCAGTCTCCTCGGGCGCCTCCAGATGGACGCCCTGGCCGTCCGCGGGGTCGGCGCTCGGCGCCTCGATCGGGCGCGCCTCCGCCAGCTCGGTCGTCTCCAGGGCGCCCTCCGCGCTCGGAGCTTCGTCCGCGCTGCGTCCGCACCCGACCAGACCGACGGCCCCCACCGCTCCCACGGCGAGCACCAAGCCTGTCAGCCACATCCCCGCTCGTCCGTCCGCTCGTCGCATGCGCCGTCCCTCCTCGTGCGTGGTGGAACCCGAGCCGGAGCGCGGACCTTGGGAGGGCGGGCGTCTCTCTCGGTCGGTCGCCTCGGCCGTGACCGATCACGCTGCAGCCATCGGTCGGGTGGAGTGAGCGGCTCGGGAGCGGCATCGGTTGCGTCACAAGCCGCGTTGACTCGACGAGGGGCGCCCGACGTCTCGTCGGCTGATCCAGGAACGACTCCCGGGCTCGCGAACGCTCGACCGCGCGCGCCGATGCTACGCTCCCCCTCGATGACCCGAGGGGGCTGGCTCATCGTGTCCTCGCTCGCGCTGCTCGGCTGCGCGGAGTCCATGGAGCGCCCGCTCCCCGCCCGCTCTTGCGAAGTCGGGGCGCTCGAGGATCTGCGTTTCCCGGCGCAATTGGGGCCGACGCTTCCCGACTCGCTCGCCCACATGTGTCGGGCCTACGTCGACCGAGAGGGGCGATTGATCGTCGGGGGCGCGTTCGCCGCGGCGCCCGACTGGGCCCGGCCCTGGAGGACCCACATCGCGCGTCGCGAATCCGACGGATGGGTGCCCGTCGCTCCCCCTCTGACGAGCGACGAGGGGATACAGGAGCTCCGCGGTTTCGCCTCGAGCTCGCGCGCGCTGTACGCGCTGCTGGGGGACCGGGTCTACGCGATCGAAGACGGGACCTTCACGGCGCTGCGGATGCCGGGGGAAGCGCTCGAGCCGCTCGCCCTCGTGGACGGCGCTGACGGCTGGCCGCTCACCGCGGCGTACGACGGAAGCGCCTTGCGGTTGTATGAGCTGCGTGAGGCCGGCTGGGAGGCCGTCAGCGACCCGCTACGAGGCGAGTCGCCGGTGCGCTCCGGGGGCCGAGGACTCGCGGTGGCCTGCGATGGGCGGACCGTCGCGCTGATGGGGCTGTCGGCCTTCGAGCTCGCCGACGATGGCTCGTGGAGAGATCTCGGCGCCTTCTCGCACGAACCCGTCGCGTACCCGGCCGTGGCCGTGAGCCCGGACGAGGTGTTCGTCGCCTGGAGCGGCGAGCGGGGCGACGGATACGATCAGGTCTTCGTCGCCCGCCATCGCGAGGGTGGAGGAGGCTTCGCGCTCGTCGACAGCCCCGTACCGGCCCGCGATCCGGCTCGTCTCATCGTGCCGTGGGTGTCCAACCGCGGCGAGGTCTTCATTGCCTGGCGGGAGACCCATGTGCGCGTGGGGAGGCTTCGAGGGGAGACGTGGGACGTGTCGCCCGTCGGCACGTACGCCAGGTTGGGCACCGTGCCCCATCTCACCGGCGGCCCAGACGGCGTCCCCGTGCTGTGCTGGGAGACCTTCGGGGCGGGGGCACAGCTCGAGACCTCGCGGGCCGTCCCCGCGATGTGATCTTCTGACCCACTCGGGTGAGGCGGGCTCGCGCCTGCGCGTCGGGTGTGAACGCGCGTTCAACGTGCGGAGCGTGAACTTCACCCGTATGCGGAGCCGCAGCGGCGCGGACCCACCGCTCAACGGGTCCTGGAGCCCGGAGGCACGGCCCGTGCAGTCCTCACCTGCGTGCGCGCGGAGGCAGGGATAGCGATGCTCGCGGGGGCCATCTTCGCCGGCCTCCTGGGGACGATCTACACCGCCGCGGCCGAGGACGAGACCGAGTCCATCCGCCTGGTGAGCGTGGTGAGCCCCGAGATGGCGCGCTCCGCCCCGCTGCCGCCGCACGAGGCGCCCATCCCCACCGGTCACGACGCGTCGGACGACATCGCGGCCATGCTCGACGCGGAGCGCGAGATCGTCGACCCCGAGACCGGCGTGCGTCTCGGCCTGCTGCGCCTGCGCCCCGCCGAGGAGACGATTCAGGAGACGCGCGAGGAGGCGCAGCCCGGGCCCCGCCGACAGGCCCGCGCGCGTCGCCGCACGCCGCCGCGTCCTCCCGCGCCCCGCCTGCACGCCGATCCGGGCCGACACGTCGTCGCGGTCGCGAGAGGGATGATCGCCCGACGCGAGGCGTTCAACGTCTCTTGCTATCGCTACCTCACGGAGGTCTTCGAGCGCGCGGGGCACGGCGGCTGGCGCACGCGGAGCGTGGTGTACCAGGGTGATCGAGACGGCCCGTACGCGGACCTCGGCCTCATCCGGCCCGGCGACTGGCTGTACATCGTCAACCACCCCAACCGGACGCCCGTCGGCACCCACAGCGTGCTCTTCGTCGGCTGGGAAGACCGCGCGCGCGGCTACGCTCGGGTCA
This sequence comes from Sandaracinaceae bacterium, assembly GCA_040218145.1. GTDB lineage: Bacteria > Myxococcota_A > Polyangia > Polyangiales > Sandaracinaceae > JAVJQK01. Next base: position 19,893 of record JAVJQK010000126.1, read on the forward strand.
TCGAGCACCCGGGGTGGGGGGCGGCGCGGCCTGGCCAGGAGCGCGGGTACGACGTGTCCCGGACCTACCGCATCACGCGCCCCGTGCTCCGGCGCTGAGCCTCGGACGCTCACGGGAGAGTCACGAGTGGGCAGCTCCCGCGGGGCGGCGTGTCCAGCCGCGTGAACACCTCGGCGAGCGAGCGCTGAAACCCCATGCATCTCGGGCGCTTGCGCGCGGCTCCGGCACGAGCTGCGGCCGATCCGAGCGGCCGTCACCCTGTGGCCGAGCGAGAGGAGGGCGCGATGCGATGGATGGTGTGCTGGGGAATGAGCGTGGCGCTCGGGGCGTGCGCGATGGGCGGCGACCGGAGAGGGACGGCCGCGGACCCGGACGGCGGCGAGGTCCGGGGACCTGGCGCGGACGCGAGCGCGGACGCCCAGTCGGAGCCGGTCGCGTCCGACGCGGGCGCCGACGCGGCGGCGGACGCGCGCGCTCCCGTCGACGCGCCCGACGGGGGCAGCGTGACGTGCGAGCATCGCGTCTGCGGCGGGGAGTGCGTCGACCCACGTCTCGACCCTCGACACTGCGGAGACTGCGACGCGGCCTGCGGCGCGGGCGAGCTCTGCGATGAGGGGGCCTGTCACGTCGGGCCCGTGGAGGCGTGGCGCGTGGACTACGGGCTCGGGCGCCCGGCCACGCCTGGCGCGGAGCAGCTGTCGGACCTCGCGGTCGATCCGAGCGGCCGTCCGTACGTGGTCGGCCGGGGGCGCGCGCCGCGATATCTGACGCCCGACGCGGTCGCGGGAGGGTTCGTGGAGGGCCTCGATCGCGCGGGGCGCTCGCGGCTGTTGCACGTCACGCCGATGTTCGAGGGCACCTCCGCCCTGCCCCTCGCCGTCGCGGTCGGCGCGGACGATCGCTACTACGTCGTGGGCTCGGTCACCGGCCCGTACGTGTTCGACGCCACGCACTCGGCGCCCTCCGAGGCGCACGCCTACGTCGCGGGGTACGAGCCCGACGGAACGATGCGGTGGCTGCAGGCATCGAGCACGACGCCCTGGCCGCAGATCGATCTTCGCGCGGGCGAGCTCTACACCGCGCTGCGCCATCAAGACCGGCCTTACGAGCTCGGCGGGGTTCGGCTGATCAGCGAGGACCACTCGGGTTACGACATCTACACGGTCGCGATGACGACCGACGGCGCGGTCCGGTGGGGCCGTGGCGGGCTCGGCAGCGGGACCGGGCTGGCCGCCGCGCCGGACCACGTGGTGCGGGCGGGCTTCGAGTCGATCGCGACCGGCGGCGGCTTCTTCACCCAGCGGCACGCGCTCGAGGTCTACGACCGAGACGGCGACCCGCTCTCTGGATACCGCGCGCTGAACGATCACGGCGGCGCGCGCAGCACGGCCGTGGCGGAGGGGGGCGGCGTCGTCTACCTGGCCGTGCTGGGCACGGACGACGCGGGCTGGGTGATCCAGCGCTACGTGGACCGCAACCTCGAGTGGGAGCGTCAGCTCGGCGCCGCGATCGCGCTCAGCGACATCACCGTGGACGACGCGGGCCGCGTCTACGCGTCGGGCGTGGTGCGGGACGGCGTGAGCTTCGACGGGGTGAGCCGCGGCGCCGAGGACGAGGGCTTCGTCGTCGCCCTCGACGCGACGGGCGCCACCCGCTGGTCGTGGTTCCACGCCCCGCCCGCCGACTCCCTGAACACGCGAATCCGCGAGGTCGAGGTCTCCGGCGCGCTCGTCTACGTCTGGCTCGAGTATTCGCGGTACGGGGGCGCGCGCGTGCTGGCGCTCCGGCAGGGCTGACCGGTCCGGGAGACTTCCGTCGGGACGCGCCGTCACCTGAACACCGCGAGGGACCTCGGGTCGATGCTCAACGATTTCGACGTGTTGCGGCCTCCGTTCCCGCGAGCGGCGGCGACCCTCTCGGTCCCTCACCTTCAACCCATGAACCGACCCGAGCACTGGTGGCGCGATCGACCGAGCTGGCTCGACGCGCAGTACGAGACCGAGAGCGAGCTGCGATGGCTGTCGGAGGCGGAGTCGCGCGGAAGGCTGCACGACCTGGCGAGCGCGCCGACCGATCCGCGCGCCGGCGGCTGGGCCATGCTCCTGCACGACGGCGCCGTCGCCCCGACGACCGCGGTGGCGGTGGCGGAGCTCCCGGCGCGCTCCGACCGGACCGGGCAGACCCCGTACTACCCCACGCTGTGGGTGGACACGACGCAGCCCGACCGGTGGTGGCTCGCGCTCGACGCGATGGCGCCCCCGCCGGTCTGGATCGACGCCGGCGCGAGCGAGGGCGCGCTGCGCGAGGCCTACGCGCCCTACCGCCCGGACGGCCTGCTCCCGGAGCCGTGCCTCTACCGCGAGCACTCGTTCTTCGTCTGCTTCGCCGACGAGGCCCCGCTCGATCAGCTCGCGCAGATGGTCGCGTCCCGCCCGCTGATGGACGGGGCGCTCGTCTGGGGCAGCGCGTGCGCCCACGACCCCTGGAAGGCGTCGGTGCGGATGCCCGCGATCGAGCTCCAGCGGGCCGTCGCCGACGATCTCAGGCAACACGGTGGCAAGCAAGCGAGCTTCACGTGGCGCAGCGCCTTCAGCCAGAGCGTGATCCGGGTGCGAGAGCACCGCCTGGGGGTGACCGTGTGCGACGTCCGCTACCGGCCGGCGAGCTCTGGCTCCACCATCGCCGCGCTCGCGGCGCTGCGCGGGGTCGACTACCCGGCCGATCTGCCCGTCGACGTGGCGGCGGGGCTGCTCGCGCTCCCCCAGGAGACGTCGGCCGCGCTGGAGGCGCGCCTCCGCGACGCGGCGCCACCGGACCTCGAGGCCGAGGAGGCGGGATTGCCGTCGCCGGTGGTCGACGACGCGCTCGCCTACGCGGTGCTCCACGCGCACGACCTGCCGCGGGCCCGGTGGGTGGTGAAGGAAGCGCTCGGCCGCTCGCCCTACGAGCGACAGGCCGGCCGACTCATCGCCAAGCACCTCGGCCTGTACGCCGACCTCGCCGAGCTCGTCGCGCGTGAGCCCGAACCGTCGCGGCTCGGGCGCGAGAGCTGGCTCCTCGACCTCGGAGATCCGTCATGAAGATGTTCCTGATCACCCGACCCGACGCCGACCGCGTCGCCCTGCACGAGCGGCTCGAGGGCGCCGGATGGCGCGCCTTCGGGGCCGAGGAGTACCCGGTGTTCCGCGAGTGGCGCGACCCCGAGGGCGCGCCCCTCACCTACGAGGAGGTGTCCGCGCTCGGGGTGCGCGTGATCGGGGTCCGCGGCTCGCTGCCCGCGGCGCTGCACGACTGGGGCGGGCTCGTCGCGCTCGACTCGCTGGGCCCGGACGGAGGACCGCTCGGCGACGGCTGGAAGCTCGAGGCGCTGCGCGCGCGGATGGACCTGGGGCTCGACGAGGCGCGCCTCGCGCCGCTGATCGAGGTGGCGTGTGGAGACGATCCGCGCGCCGCGGGGGTGGTGCTCCGGGCCGTGACGACGGTGGCGTACATGGAGCCGCTCCTCCGCGCCGTCGCCGCGCGCTTCGACGCGGAGACCGAGCGCGGCCGCTACGCGCGGACGATGCTCGACCACATCGCGCCGGACGATCCGGCGGTGATCGCGCGGCGCCGCGCCGCGGCCGTCCCGGGCCTCGAGCGCCTGGGCGCGCTGCGTGAAGCGTTCCACGGCGGCGACGGGCTCCTCACCGAGGCGCTCGCCACCCTGCTCGTGGACGACGGCCACGTGACGGCGGAGGTGATGGCGATGCGCGGCGAGGCGCGCCGACACGCGGGCGAGACCTGGCGCGCGGCGATCGATCTGCTCTTCGCGCGGCACGACGCGGCGCAGGAGATCGATCCGACGCCCGAGCCGGCGTGGGTCGGCCCGGCCCTCGACGCGCTGCACCCCCTGCTCGCGTCCGGCGAGGCCGGCCCGCTCCCGGTGGACGCGCTCGATCCGCTGCTGCGGCGCACGTTCGTGGGCCTGCCGTGTCTCCGCGATCTGCTCCCCATCGCCGGCGACGCGACCCACGCGGTGGCCAGCCGGCTCGCGCTGCTCGCGCTGCGTGATTGTGACCGTCCCCTCGCGCTGGAGGCCGCCGAGCGCGCGCTGGCCGAGCGGCCCGACGAGATGACGACGTGCGTGATCGCGGCCCTCGCGCTGGGCCGCGACCGCGCGGCGAGCGAGCCCGACGCGCTCGACCGGCTCGAGGAGGCGTGGCGACGGCTACTGCACGGACCGATCGACGACGTGGACCTCGCGCTGCTCGCGCTGGCCGAGGGCGACCGGCTGCCGATGAGGCTCGAGGAGCGGCTCGGCGAGCTGCGCCTGCACGCGCTGAAGCGGCAGGGCCACGCGATGGATCAAGTCGCCTTCGCGCGAGAGGCGGTCGAGCGCATGCCGTGGTCGCTGAGCCTCGGCGCCGAGCTCGGGATCGCGCTCACGGGGTTGGAGCGGCACGACGCCGCGATCGAGGCCTACTCACGCGTGATCGATCAGGCCGTCGAGTCACGCATCGAGGACGCGCCGCCCGCGTGCCTCAGCTACTTCAACCGCGCATGCGAGCGCTCGATCACGGGCGACCACGACGCCGCGCTGGTCGATCTCGAGGCCGCGATCCGCGGGGACGAGAGCTGGGCAGAGGCGGCGGCCACCGACGACTACTTCGCTTCGCTGCGGGGCGACCCGCGGTTCGAGAAGCTCTGCCGCGGCGAGATCGAGAAGGCGCCCGTCGTGGTCGAGGGGGTGCTCGCGCCGATCGCCCGGGTGCTGTGCGGGGTCGAGGCGTCGGGCGTGTCCCGCGAAGAGCTCGGCGACGCCATCCGCGACGCGGTGCGCGGCCAGCCACCCTCACCCCGCCTGGCTCGCATGCCTGACGTGCCCGAAGCGCTCGCGAGCCTCGGCCGGCTGCTCGCCCACCGGGAGGTGATGGTGGCCGGGATGATGGCGATGGAGCTCTACGCGGCCGGCGAGAACGAGCTCGACGAGACGTTCGCGATGATCGCCCCGATGGCAGACCACGCGGTCCGCGCGCCCATGGCGACGGGGCGAGGATGAAGATCCCGGCCGACTTCGACGCCGAGCCAGGCAGCTACGACTGGGACCTGCTCGTCCCGGTCGCGATGGCGCACCGGCTCGGGGCTTTCCCGCGGCCGCCCGGGCTGCGCTGGATCCACGACGTCGGCTTGCGCGACGAGCTGGCGAGGCAACTCGCCGCGGAGCTCGACTCGGGGACCGAGCTCGTGCGCGCCTATCCGCGGATCTTCGAGCTCGCGGCGGCGGCGCGGGTGCTCGGCGAGGACAACCTCTGGGCGCCGCTCCTCGACGTGGAGGTGCCCTACGAGCGCTCGCCGTACGGGACCTTCGGCTGGTTGCCCATCACGCGCCTCGCGGCCGAGCGGTGCGGCTGGGCGCGGCCGCAGGGCATCGACCCTCGCGACTACCTGGAGCTGGACCGCGCGTGGGCTCCCGAGCGCCTGGACATCGTGCGCTGGTCGCTCCGCGACGACCCCACGCCGACCGACGACGACGTCGCCTACGCCGCGCACGCGGCGCTGGGCGCTGGCGAGGTGCTCCCGGGGACCTTCGGGCGCACGAGCTTCGCGCTCTTCGTCGCGGGCCTCGGTGACGAGTCGCGGTGGACGGACGGCGTGGTCGATCCCGAGTGGCTCGCGGCGCATCGGGCCCGTGACGGGCTGGCCGAGCACGCGTGGAAGACGGCGCGAGGGCGGCGGCGCCTGATCACCCGCGTCGACGGGCCCACGCCGCGCGCGGCGCTGACGGCGCCGCTGGCGGAGCTGTGGCCGCGTCTCGCGCACGAGCTGAGCTACGTCATGGACGACCTCGGCCGGGCGAAGTCGTCGGGCGCGGTGTTCACGGCCGAGGACGGCGGGCTCGAGCTGGTGTGTGAGGTCGACGCGCTGCCGGACGCCGACGCCGCGTGGCTGCGCCCGTACGTGTCGGTCTGGGAGGAGCGCGCCGGCCTCCTGCGCCGGATGCTGCGCCCTCGGTTCCAGGGCGAGATCCGCTGCGCGATCCGCTGGATCGCGAAGGCGGGTCGCCGCCGTCGCGTCCTCGCCGAGTCGCGCCACGGGTGACGAGCGCCTGAGCGGCGGCCAATCCGTATGCGGCTCCGTGATCACGGAGCAAGAAGAGGAGACTGGATGATGACGAGAATTCGCTACCAGGTCGGGCTCGACGCGGTCCTGGACGACCCAGCGGACCCGCGGCCGGGAGGGTTCTGCCGGGACGTGGTGCTCGCGCACATCGGGGACGCGCTGTCGTCCTTCTTCGAAGACCTGGAGGTGCGTGAGCTGCTCTCGGCCGACCTGCCGATGGCGTGCGGGCGAGAGGAGCACGAGGGCGAGCTGCTGGTGATGGCCGCGCCTGGCGTCGGTGGCGCGCTCCCGCCCGCGCAGGCGGCTCGGGTCATCGACGGGCTGGCCACCCTGGGTCGGTCGGGCAGTCTCCGTGAGGGGCTGTTTCCCGACACGGAGGACCGTGGCGTGCTGGTGCCGCCCTGGGTGCCTCCGGCCGGGAGGTTCGGTTTTCCGCCGCCGCATCCGTTGGCGGGCGTCGCCTGGTCGAACATGGTCTCCGTCGCCAAGCACGTCCGGTCCGTCGCCGAGGACGACGCGGAGGCCGCGAAGCTCGTGCGCCTGCTCGATCTCTGCACCCGCGAGAAGCTCGTGGTCAGCTGGATCCGGATCGCCCAGTGACGAGAAGAGAAGTGAAGAGGAGCGAAGCGGAGCGACGCCAGGACGTCGTGAACGACATCGAGACGGCGGTGCGCGGCTCGAACGAGGCCATGGCCAGGCTGCGCCGCGTCGAGCCCGCGCTCTGGCGCACGCTGCAAGACTAGCTCGTCTACTTCCTCGTCGACGGGGACTTCCACACGTTGGCGCAGGTGCGGCGGATGGGTCGCGTCATGGGCATGTCGATGGACTACGGAGGCCGGGAGACGCTCGCGCGATGCCTCGACGCCTCGTCGTCCTGGACCACGCGCCTCCACGCGGCCGAGGTGATCGGTTCGCTCGGGCCGCAAGCGCAGTGGGCCGAGGCGGCGCTCGGGGCGATCGCGGCCGACGCGGCCCAGCCCCTGCGCTTTGCGAAACGCCGCCGCGCACGCCGCCGCGAGCGTGGCCGGGCGCCCGGCTCCGCCGCCGATCCTCCCGCCTCCGCTGCCGCGCTCCCCGGACGCGCTGGACGCGGCGCTCGCCGAGCTGGACTGGGACCTCCGCGACGCCGTCGTGGCGTGCGCGAACGACCTCGGGGAGACCGCGGAGCCCGTCCTGGCCCGGCACCTCGCGCGCTGGCGCGACGCCGGAGTCTCTCCCTCGCGGATCGGTTCGCTGATGGCGGTCTGCGCGCCGCTGGAGGCGGCGTTCTTCGACGTGCTCGACCGGGAGGCCGTGGACCTGGCGAAGCTCTGCGAGATCGCGGCGGCGGGTCTCCGGTTCCGACCCGAGCTCGAGCCGCGGTTCGAGCGGCTGCTCGCCGAGGCGCCCACCGACGAGGGGCGACGAGCTGCGTCCGGCGCGCTGGCCCGCGTGACGGGTGAGTACGTGGTCGAGTGGTTGACGCGCAAAGACGACGAGGTCCGGCGGGTGAGCCGGGAGTCTCTCGCCCGCGTCGCTCCCGAGCACCTCGCGCGCCAGGGAGGCGCGCTCTTCGCGGGCGTCGAGACGGAGCTGGCCGTCTGGGGCTGGGAGACGACCGACCCCATCGTCGCGGCGCTCGGGCGTGCGTCCGAAGACGCGCTCGTGGAACACGTGGCGGCCCATCTGCTCCGACAGTCGCTCGACGACCCGTACTGGCGACCGGAGCCCCGAGGGCCCGGCCCCGACGCCCTGCACGTCCTGACCTCACTCGCCGAGCGACATCGGTGGGCGCGGCGGGTCCAGGAGCGCCTCGGCGGCGAAGCGGGAGGCCGGTCGTGATCCGAGCCGGAGAGCGCCTTGTCGCCCTCCGCTACCTCGGGCTCCGGGGCACCGAGCTCCCGTCGGCGGTCCTCGACGGGCTCCGCGCGCGTCTGCCGCGCTGCGCGGTCGTCGCCGACTGATCACCAAGCCGTGCGGCGCAGCAGGTAGCGGGTGCCCAGCGACACCAGCTCGTCGGCGAAGCGGGGGTCGTCGAAGAGCTCGGGGCGCACGACGATCGCGGACTCCACGCAGTGGCGGAGCGCGGCGACGATCACCCACATGAGCCGCGCGCGGTCGCCGTCCCGGATGTCGGCGCGCGCCTCGAGCTTGGGCACGCCGAGGGCCTCGACCGCGGTCGAGACCTCGTCCTGCAGCTCCTGGACCCAGACCTGCGGGACCTCGGCGAGGAGGGCGCGGCCTGCGCGTCCGTCCGTCCGAGCGCGCTCGACGAGGCGCTCGACCAGCGCGCGGAGGAGCGCGTGGAGCTCCCCGTCGTGCGGCTCGCTCAGCGGCGTCGAGAGCAGCTCGAGGGTGACCGCCCTGCGTCGGCGCGCCAGCTCCGAGACCATCGCGCGCAGATCGGGGAAGTAGCGATAGAGCGTCGCGGGGCTCATCCCGGCCCGGCGCGCGACGGCGCGCGCGGACGCCGCGGGCCAGCCGCCCTCCGCCAGGAGCTCGAGCATGGCGCCGAGGATGGTCTCGACCGACGCGCGCCCCCGCGTGGTGCTCGGCGCCGTGCGCACCACCGCCTCGGCCGCCTGCTGCTGCGGCTCCTCCCGCAGGCGGGCCGCCACCTCCGCGAGCGGCTCGGGCCACGGCGCGGTGCGCGACGTCTCCGGGGCGTCGAGCGAGGCGCCCTCGGGTGCGGCGTAGCGCCAGGCCAGCGCGAACAGCTCGGCGCGGAACGCGGGGTCGTCGAGCGCCTCGGGGCGGCGGACGATCGCGTCCTCGATCGCGCCCTCGACCGCGTGGAAGACGACGAACGACATGATCTCACGCGGGCCGTCGCGGAGCGCGAGCTGGTCCATCACCTGCGCGAGCAGACGCTCGGTGCTGAGGTCGGTGGGACCGGAGGCGGGGAGCACCCAGGCGGCGGGGACCTGGAGGAGCAGCGCGCGTCGGGTCGCGAGGTTCGCGAGCCGGGGATCGAGCAGCACGTCGATCAGGCTCGCGGTGACCGCGCGCGGATCTCCGATGTCGATCGCCGCCGCGCGCTCCATCGCGGACGCGAGCGCGTTGCGCTCCAGCCGCCGCGCGAGCTCGACCACGATCGCGTGCTTGTCGGGGAAGTACTGGTAGAGCGAGCCGATGCTGACGCCGGCCACCCGCGCGATCGCGTTCGTGTTGAGCGCCTCGTAGCCGTCCCGGTCGAGGAGCAGGGCGGTCGCGTCGCAGATCGCGGTCACGATGGCTCGCCCCTCGGATGTCGTGGGGTCGCGTCGTCGCTCGGGGATGTCGCGGCTCACCCGCCCGCTTCTACCACGCCTCCTTCCCGCTCATCCCGAACGCCCGGCTCAGCGACACGTGACGGCTCGCCGGCTCCCATGAGCGCGGAGGGCGAGACTCACCCTCGGCCGGGCCTCGCAGACACGCGCGCCGCGATCGCTTCAGGGACGGACGAGCCTGGACACCGGCTGATCAGGGGCGCTGACATAGACCTGTCCGGGGGCCACCATCACGACATCCGTCAGCTCCGCGTCGATGGGCGCGCCGTGGTCTGTCCACTGCGCGCCGTCGAAGTAGAAGAGCGTCGTGTGCGCCGACGCGACGTCGGTGGCGGACAGCCCGTGGATCGCGGACGCCCGGACGAGGCCACGATCCCCCGGATCGGTGGACCACTCCACGCCGTCCCACCGCCAGACGAGGAACTGCGCGAGGAGAACGTCGCTCGGTGCGCTCGCCCACACCGCGCTGAAGACGTTCGGGTTTCCGGGGTTGCGGGGCGGCGTGACGTCGGACCACTCCACGCCGTCGTACCGGAGCGCGACATCGGGGCTGATCGCGTAGACGTCGTTCGGCGCCGAGCCCCAGACGTCGACGAAGAAGCTTCGACCGCCGAGGCCAATTCCCGCCGGCAGCTCGACCGTCGACCATTCGCTCCCATCGAAGTGCAGGATCGTCTCGTCGCTGCCGACGGCGTAGACGTCGTCGGGGGCGCCGCCCCAGATCGCGCGGAGGTCCACCTCGACACCCGTCGACATCGGAGTGAACGTCGCCCCGTCGAACCGGAGGATCGTCCCGCCTCCGCCTGCGAAGAACGCGTCATTCGGCCCCGCGGCCCACGCGTCCACCAGGACGGTGGGGATGGCCGGGTCCAACCGGCTCCAGCTGACGCCGTCGAACCGGGCGACGGCTCCTACGCGCGCGCCGTCGATCGTCGCCTCCCCGCAGACGTACACCTCGTCCGGCCCCGTCGCGGCGAGGCCCCAAGGGGACAGGCCCACGAGGGCGGGCTCGTCGTCGAGCACGTCCCATCCGGGCGCGACTTCGAACACGAGCGTATCGCCGAGGGCCGTGCCCTCGAGCTCGCCGCGGACCTCACAGATCCCCGGAGCCAGCGCGTCGATGCTCAGCCCACCATCTCCCGCGTGGGATCGGGTCTCCGACGCTCCGAACGCGCAGACATCCGGCGTCAGCGTCGTGAAGACCCTCGGCAGCGTGTCGCCGCAAGCGCGCTCACCGCCGATCGTCGCGACGCCCCGAAAGGCCACGGCTGCGCCGACGCCGATGACGAAGGACGCGTCGCCGGTGCGCTCGACGACGAACCCGTCGAAGGACGTCTCGTCGTACACGTCGTAGACGCGCTCGAACGAGGGGTCGTCCGGAGAAGAGAGGCGCACCGTCGCGGGCGCCGCCGGCGTCGTCAGCGTGATCCGCGACGGGTCCTCGTCGACCGCCTCGAGGACGGCGCCTTCGGCGACGAGCGGGATGTAGCCGTAGCCGAACCGTGAGAGCTCGGTGTCCCCCGCGAACACGCGCATCCCCACCGAGAGCGTCGTCTCCGAAGCGATGTATCTCGGCGTCTCCGTCGTCGTGGTGTCGCCGCAGCCGACGCTCGCGTCGACCCTCGTCACCCGGCGCGCCGAGTACGTCGCCTCCACGACGTGGCGCTCGCCGTCCTCGGTCTGAAGCGTCACGCGCAAGAGGCCGTCCCCTTCGCGCAGCGCCTCGACGGTGAAGACGTTGGGGCTCGCCTCGGAGCGTGTGAGCTCGAACGGCGTGTCGCCCACCCAGGTCGTCTCCGCGACCGTGAACGGGATGGCTTCGCAGCCGGGGATGAGCGCCTCGGGCACCGCGGCCAACACGTCGATGCGGCCGAACGCGGACACGATGCCCGCCGCGATGAGCACGCCCGCGACGTCGGTCAGCTCGAGCTCCTGGTTGCACGCGCCGACGACCAGGTCGTGGCGCGCCCCGACCGCGATCGTGGCCTCTTCGGGGAACACGAACGTCTTCCGGTCCCCGCCGAAGAGCGCACAGCCCGACAGCTGCAGCGCGATCAGCAGGATGACGAGGCTGGTCTCGTGCGACGCACCCATCCGGACTCCTCTCCTGGAACAGAGGCTAGCGCATGGGGCGTACCAACCGATCCTGCCTGCGGTTTCCCGATCCGCCGGGCGCGGTGTGGCCGCCGCTTCACACCTGGGTGACGGCGCGCGACTACGCGCGCCGGAGGATGTACGTCAGGCCGCCGAACAGCCTGCCATTCGAGCCGAGTCGCGCCGCTCGCGGCCTGCTGCGTCAAGTCGTCGAGGGCTGCTCACGGCAGCGTCGAGAGGAAGCCCCAGAACGCGGGGGCGGCGAACGCATCCTGACGGGAGTGCCCCATGCCCGCGGTCTCGCACCACACCACGGGCTCGGCGCAGTCCGTGTACGCGACGCACGGCGCGGGATCGGTCGGCGCCGTGTCGGCGGCGCAGCCGTTCCGATCCACGTGCGCGTCGCGGGCGCCCTCGCTCGCGCGGATGCGCACCGTGCCGTCGTTCTGGTCGTGGATCAGCAGCGCGCCCACGATCCCGGAGCAGTCTCGGCCAGCTTGGCCGCCGCCGATGGTGGCCACGCCGCGCAGGACGTCGCCGCGCACGCAGGCGAGCTGATGCGACATGAAGGCGCCGCTCGAGTAGCCGGTGGCGAAGCGTCGGTCCGGATCGGCACAGAAGCGCGACTCGACGGCGCCGACCATCGCGTCGAAGAAGGCGACGTCCGGGCCGGCCGCGCCGGTGACCCAGCAGCGGTCGACCGCGCGGCCGCGCACGTGGATGGCGTCCTGTCCGCTCTCGCGCTCCACGGGCACGTTGTTGCGCTCGCGCTCGGCGCGGTCCGAGCAGCCGTGGAACTGGTAGACGACCGGGTAGGCGCGAGCGGGGTCATAGCCCTCCGGGAGCCAGACGAACCAGTCTCGGGTCACGCCGCCCACGTCGAGCGTCTGCGCGACCCACTCTCCCTCCGCGATGTCGGCGGCCCGGCCGCAGCCCTCGCTCGGCGCGCCCGCGTCCGGCGCGCCGCCGTCCTCGGCCGCCGCGTCGGTCGCGCCCCCGTCAGTCGCGCCTCCGTCGATGGAGGTCTCGCCGTCGGTCGCGGCGCTCGCGTCGCGCGCCACGGAGGCGTCCGGACCGACGTCTGCGTCGCAGCCCGCGAGGAGCGTGAGGGCGAGGAGGAGCGACCCGAGGCGTTGCGTCTGCACGCCACACTGTCTCACGACCCGGCGCGCCGAGGCGAGAAGCGCACCCCGAAGGCCGACGTCAGGCGTCGCCCGCGAACCGGCGACAGACGAAGAGGAGCGCCGCGAGCGCGTTCGGGTCGGTCTCCGCGCCGGGACGCACCGCGTGGATGTGCGCGCCGCCGGAGTAGAGCTGGTAGTGGCCGCGCAGCGCGCTCAGCGCGTCGAGGACCTGGGTGTCGAAGAGCGGGAAGAGCGCGTCGGGCCGCGCCCCCTCGAGCGGGCGGATCGTCCACGCGGCGTCGAACCCCGGGTGACCCGTCAGCGCTCCGCCGCCGTGGCGGCCGGAGAGGAGCTCGAAGGGCGGCACGGGTCGCTTGACCGGCACCACGACGTAGGTCTTCCAGTCGTTCGACGTGTCGATCGGCCGAACGCGGTGCTCGATGTTTCGATCCGTGCCGACGATGTTGGTGGCAAGGAGCAGCGCGTCGCCGACCTTGAAGCGGGGCGTGCCGAGCGGCCCCCCGCGGTCGAGCAGATGTCCGCCGAGCCGCTGGACGACGCCGGCCCAGCCCTGCTGCGCGGTGGAGACCGCGCTGGCCTTGCCCACCACCGACAGGACCAGCAGGGCGCCGAAGCCGATCACCATCAGGACGACCAAGCCGGCCGCGGCGAAGAAGACGAGATCGCGTGGTTGCATCGGAAGAACCTCCGGGCACTGATACGAGAGCGCGACGGTCGGTTCCCTCGGATGGCGCGAACTGCGCCTTCTCTGGCGCGAACGGGGCGTGGCGGGACGGGGTTGTGGTCGCGGCACCGGCTCGTCCATGATGCGAGCCATGCAAAGGTGGGGGGGCACGACCGTATTGCTGGCGGTCTGGATGGCGGTCGGGACCGCGAGCGCGCAGGACGCGGAGCCGAGCCGGGACGCGGAGGCGCGCAGCGTCTTCGAGGCGGGCACGCTGGCGTTCGAGGACGCTCGGTACGCGGACGCGCTCGGGTACTTCCAGCGCGCGTACGAGCTGAGCCAACGGGCCGTGCTGCTCTACAACATCGGCGTCGCGGCGGATCGGCTGCGTCGAGACGCGGTCGCGCTCGAGGCCTTCGAGCAGTTCCTGGAGTCGGTCCCGGACCACCCCCGGCGCCGCGACGTCCTGGCGCGGGTGGAGGTGCTGCGCGAAGCGGTCGCGCAGGGAGAGAGCAGCGAGCCGCCACCCGCCCAGGCCGTGGCTGCCGACGTCGACGTGGGGACGGCGCCGCCCGCCGCCACGAGCGGGCCCGACGTGGGGTCCCTCGTCGGCGCGAGCGCGCTCGGCGCGGTCGGCGTCGCGAGCCTCATCGTGGGCGTGGTCGGGATCGCGGGCGCGGGGGAGTGTCTCGAGCGGGCCGGAGACGTGTGCGTCGAGGAGCGTGGCACCGCGTGGGAGGCCACCGGGCTCTACCTCGGGCTCGGGGCCGCGGCGATCACGGCCGCCGTGATCTGGATCGTGGTCGCGGCCTCCCAGGGAAGCTCGGAGCAGGCCGCGCGCGCGCTCCGCGTCGGGCCGGGGGGAGAGCTGACGTGGACGTTCTGAGCCGCACCCTCTGCGCCACGTTGTTCGCCCTCGCGGCGTCCGGCTGCGTCTTCTCCGACCGCTGCGTCAACGGCGCCGCGCGCGACGAGGCGAGCGGACGATGCACGCTCACCGTCGACCCGGACGCTGGAGAGAGCGACGCCGGCTCCGGGGCCGACGCCGGGGACGCGAGCACCGACGACGACGCTGGCGTCCCGCGCCGCATCGCGCAGGTGAGCGTGGGCGTCGTGCACGCGTGCGCCATCGATGACCTGGGCGTGCTGCGCTGCTGGGGTGACAACTCGTCCGGCGCGCTGGCGACCGGCGACACCGCGGCGTCGTCCGTGCCGCAGGTGGTCGACCTCGGCGCGGCGGTCACCCAGGTGGGCGGCACCGCGCTGCACACCTGCGCGACCACGAGCGCGCCCGCGACGTTCTGCTGGGGACAGAACGCGGAGGGGCAGATCGGCGACGGCACGCCGGGCGACATCCCCACGACCACGCCGTTCGAGATCACGGGACTGGGCGCGCTCCAGCAGATCATGGGCGGGTTCGCGAACACGTGCGCCGTGTCCTTGCTCGGCCAGGCGGTCTGCTGGGGGCGCAACGACCGCAACCAGCTCGGGAACCGACACATCGAGATGACGCAGCCCGTGCCCGGCGCGCCCATGGTCGAGCCGGACGGCTCGGAGCTCGAGGGGGCGCGGCAGGTCGCCATCGCCGATCGCCACATCTGCCTCCGCGTCGACGGCCGCGCGTACTGCGTGGGCGACGGAGGCGAGGGCTCCCTCGGCGACGACACGCGGCTCGACCGTCCGGAGCCGGTGCCCGTGTCGACCTTGACGGACGTCACCGACGTCGCCGCGAGCTTCGCCCACTCCTGCGCCGTGGCGGGCGGGGAGGTCTTCTGCTGGGGTGACGGGACGCAGGGCCAGGTCGTGCCCGAGATGACGGACAGCTACGCGGGCCCGCAGCTCGTGGTCTTCCCCATCGCGGCGCGCGAGGTGGTGACGGGTGAGAAGCACTCCTGCG
This sequence comes from Sandaracinaceae bacterium, assembly GCA_040218145.1. GTDB lineage: Bacteria > Myxococcota_A > Polyangia > Polyangiales > Sandaracinaceae > JAVJQK01. The sequence continues at coordinate 35,040 of JAVJQK010000126.1, forward strand.
CGCTCCTCGAGGACGGCACCGTACATTGCTGGGGGACGGACGATGACGGGGCGCTCGGAGACGCCGCGTCGCACACCGGCCCCACCGCGCCGGTCCAGGTCGAGGGCCTCTCGGGCGTCACCGCGCTCGAGGCCAACTTCGTCGGCGTGACCTGCGCGCTCACCGGAGCGGGCGAGCTCTTCTGCTGGGGCCAGGACTCGATCGAGCTGCTCGGCGGTCCGCGGCCTGGCGGGACGAGCATCTTCCTCGACGGCATGACCCGCCACGACACGCCGGTGCGCGTCGACCCGCTCTGAGCGCGGCGTGCCGCGATCTCAGCCCGTCTCTTCGCGAGGGTCCACGACGCCGGCCCCGTGGCGTGGCTGCACGCCTCGAGCGCGCGCTCCGGTTCGGTCTGCGCCTCGAACACGCGCGCGATGATGGCGAGCAGCATGCGGTCCAGTCCCGAACGGCTCGAGGCCGCGAGGCGCCTCGTCCTCGATCCGAGGCGCGCATCATCGAGCGCCCGTCTCGCGCGCAGAGATCAGCGCGCGTCGTCGGGGATGACCGAGAGCCCCCAGTCGAGCTCGGTGGCGGCACCGCAGCCCAGACACGCGGCGACGGCCCGGCGAGGCTCGATGAAGACCACGTCGAACGCGTGCTCCAGGCAGTCCATCAATCCACAGCCGGCCTGGCCGCACTCGGGGCAGGTCAGGGGCCGATGGCGGCAGACTTCGACCGGCGCTCGTAAACCCATGTCGCGGTCCTTTTCGTAGAGACTCAGCTGTGAGCGGCGATACTGCGTCACCGGGCTTGCATACGCACATCACGAAACGGCGCAAGCTGGATCGCGCCACGCCGGCGACGGTGTCGTGGCTCCGCGCCCTCGTCAACCCGTGCTCCATGCCGCCGTGCGCTCACGTCCCACGGCCCCGGAGGTGTGGCGTCTGGACCGGCGGCCGGACCTCCTCGGCGCGCACGGACTACGAACGCCGGAGCTCGACGAACGTGTGTGATCGTCCCCGGGGAGCGTCAGCCGCGCTCGTGGGGCGGCGCCGTCCTGGTCTGCGCGCAGTGGCTCACGAACGCCTCGCCGTAGCGCGCGAGCTGGGCCTGGGCGCGCTCGGTGCCAGCGGCGCGATATTGCTCCACCGCGAGGCAGTAGAGCGGCTCCGCTCGGCGCGCCATCTCCTCACCGATGCGATCGTGAAAGACGCGCTCGACCTCGCCGCGCACGTCTGGCGCCGCCTCCGCCGTGGCCTCGCGCAGGTCGAGCGGGAGCGGCACGTTGGCGACGGCGACGCGGGCGGCGTGGGCGTCGAGGAGATCCCCCGAGCGAGTCCGCGCGACCGGGCCGAGCGTCCCGTCATCGTAGAACGGCCGGTATCGAGCGAGCGCCTCGCTCACCGCCGCGCTCGCCGCCCGCAGCTGCTCCGAGAGCCGCGCGACGGCGGCCCGCGTGTCCTCCGCCGCCTCTTCGGTCCCGAGCGGCGTGGCGAGCGCCTCGGCGAAGGACCGCTCGGCCTCCGCGAGGGCCGGCGGGACGTCCGGGTCGGAGACCGACGCGCGATCCGCCGGGACTCGTGCCGCAGCGCGCGGCGGCGGTGGCGGCTCCGATGCGCCGTCACCGACCAGGACGCCGAGGATCACCTCGTCTCCCCCATCGTCCTCCGTTTGCGCATCCGCGCTCGACGCGGGGGCCGTGGGCGGCGGGCTCGAGCCGCCGCACGCCGTCAGGACGAGGACGAGCCCCGCTCCTGCGATCACGCTCAGCCCTCGTCTGTGTCCGTTCTCGGCCATACCCAGACTCCCGGGAGCTCGTCCTACGAGCCCGAGCTCGACCAGAGCATAGCGAGGTCTGTTGGCGGCGCGTCGGGACCTGAAGACGCCGAGCGGTGAGCGTGCGAACATCTCGCGCGCAATCTCTCGGCGTGCCTCGCGGTGAGTCGTCCGATGCGATGGCATGTCTCGGCGCGAGACACGCGGCTCAACCGGGGCGGCGCGGCTGGGCGGGGGGAGCCGGTCGCACGGAGGGGGCGCCGCGCGCGCTGACGTGGAGGACCTCGGCCGCGGCGGCGTAGACCGTCAGGCCGCGTGTCGCCTGCATGAACCAGCCCTCGTGCTGGGCGAGCTCCGTCGCGTCGGCGCCGACGCGGGCCGCGAGCGCGGCGCCGCGCGCCCCTTCCACCACCGCCTCGAGCAAGGTCTGGCAGCGCAGATCGAGGCCGTGGCGGCGCGTCATGGCCGAGATGGCGCGAGCGCGCCGCAGGGAAGCGCTCATGGCGAGCGCGGGCTTGGTGGGGGGTCGACGTCTGTCCATGCCGACCGCATACGCAGCTCGCGTGCCAAGCCCGCGAGCCGATCGTCGTCGGTCCGACCGAGACCGAGCGTTGATCGCCGGGCCATCGAGCCCGAACGAAGTTCAGGGGAAACTCGCCGAGGGGCGTGGTACGTGGACTCGATGCCGCGCCTCCTCCTCGCGCTCGCCTGTCTGGGCTGTGGACCTCAGGCGTCGAGCTCGCCGCGCCCCGCGAGCCCGCCATCGGTCCTCGTGGCCGAGGCGGAGTGCGCCGTCCGCGTGATGTGGGACGACGACGGACGGGCCACCGCGACCGCGACCGCGCCGAGCGCCGACGAGGCCACGCGCGCCGCCTTCGCGGACGCCTGCGCGCAGCTCTTCGGGCGCGGCAGCGAGACTTGCTACACCACCGACGCCGTCGGTCGGGTCTGGAGCGAGCGGCGCGAGGGCGAGGCGGGGGTGACGGTGGAGGCCCATGTCGTGCGCGGAGGGCGGCGGGAGGCGACCGCGAGCGCGCCCGACCACACGGACGCGTGTCGCGCCGCGGCCCGGGACGCGTGCCCGGAGGGGGAGCGATGCAGTGTGCTCGAGGTGGGCGGCGTCCCCGTCGCGCTCGTGCTCGGCGCCGAGCCCTCGGCGGACTACGTACACCCGCCCGGGGGCCGCTGCGTGGCGGCCATCCACGTGGTCACGCGCGAGGCGACGGGGACCGGCGAGGGCGAGACGCAGGAGGCGGCCGAGGCCGCGGCGCGCGCGGCGGCGTGCGAGGCCCTGGGGGAGCGGTCGTGCGAGGACGAGGCGCGGTACGAGCTCACGCGCCGCGGCTCCAGCTTGCGCGTGACGAACGGGGACGCGCGGTGGACCGTCGAGGGCGTCCTGGCCGAGGTCGCGCGGGCGGTCGGCGAGGCGGAGTCCGGCGCGAGCCGGGTCGAGGCCTGCCTGCAGGCCAGGGCCGCCGCGTGCGCCCAGCTCGGGTGCGCGCCGGGCGACGCGCGGGTGGACCTCCTGGACGGGGTGGACATCGCGCCGGCCCCGCGCGGCCTCGCGGGCTTCGGGCTCTGAGCGGGTCGGGGCTTGCGGCGCGCCGCGCGGGCTCCACGACGTGTGCATGGTTCCGCTGTCGGTCCTGGATCTCGCTCCGATCGTCGAGGGCGGCGACGTCGCGACGGCGCTCGCGGCGAGCCGTGAGCTGGCGCAGGACGTCGAGCGCCTCGGGTATCGGCGCTTCTGGATCGCGGAGCACCACGGCATGCCGGGCATCGCGAGCGCGGCGACCTCTCTCTGCATCGCGCACGTCGCGAGCGCCACGAAGACCATCCGGGTCGGGGCGGGCGGGATCATGCTCCCCAACCACGCGCCCCTCGTCATCGCGGAGCAGTTCGGGACGCTCGAGGCGCTCTTCCCCGGGCGCATCGATCTGGGCCTCGGGCGCGCGCCCGGCTCCGATCCGGTCACCGCCCACGCGCTCCGCCGCGACCCGCACCGGGCCGCGGAGTCCTTCCCCGACGACGTCGTGGAGCTGCGGAGCTACTTCCAGCCGGGCGGGCGGCCGGGGCGCGTGCGCGCGGTGCCGGGCGAGGGGCTCGACGTGCCGCTCTGGATCCTCGGCTCGAGCCTCTTCGGCGCGCAGCTCGCCGCGGCCCTCGGGCTCCCGTACGCGTTCGCGTCGCACTTCGCCCCGGCGCAGCTCGAGGAGGCGATCGCGCTCTACCGGCGGCGCTTCCAGCCGTCGGCGCAGCTCGACGCGCCCTACGTGATGCTCGCCGTCAACGTCTTCGGGGCCGACACGGTCCCCGAGGCGCGCCGGCTCGCCACCACGATCGAGCAGGCCTTCGTCGCCCTCCGCCGCGGCACCCCGGGCCAGCTCGCGCCCCCGCGTGAGGGCTACCGCGAGTCCCTCGGCCCCGCGGACCGCGCGGTGCTCGAGCACGCGCTCGCCTGCTCCTTCTACGGCCCCGAGGACACGCTGAGGAAGGGCATGCAGGCCTTCGTGGAGCGGACGGGCGCCGACGAGCTCATCGTCACCGCCCCCATCCACGACCCGGCCGCCCGTCTCCGCTCCTTCGAGCTCGCCGCCGCGGCCGCCGCGTAGTCACCCGCGGAGCGTCTCGAGGAGGAGCCGCGTCTTGACGGGCTTGACCAGGTGGGCCTCGAAGCCGGCGCTCTCCGAGCGCGCGTGGTCGTTCCGCTGCCCGTAGCCGGTCAGCGCGATGAAGCGGCAGCCGGGCACGATCTCGCGGAGCTTCGCCGCGAGCTCGTAGCCGTCCATCTCCGGGAGCCCGATGTCGAGCACGGCGACCTCGGGCTGGAACTCGACCGCGAGCGCGATCGCGTCCCTCGGGTGCGTGGCGACGGCGGTCACATAGCCGTGGCGCTCCACCACCAGTCCGAGCAGCGAGCCCGCGTCTTCGTTGTCGTCGACGATCAGCACCCGCGCCCCGGAGGCCGCCTTCGATCGCGGCGGAGGTGTCGGCGGCTGGCTCGGCCGCGTCGGAGTCCGGAAGTCGCGTGGCAGCGAGACGACGAACCGGCTCCCTCGGCCGTCGCCGTCGCTGTGTGCGCTCACCGTGCCGCCGTGGAGCTCCACGAGGCCCTGCACCAACGCCAGCCCGATCCCCAGGCCACCCTCCGCGCGGTCGCGCCCACGTGGGCCCTGGGTGAAGGGCTCGAACACGTGCGGGAGCTGCTCCGGGGCGATGCCCTGGCCGGTGTCGGCGACCTCGAGCACCACGCGCTCGCCTTCGGCCTTTCCGATGACGCGCACCTCCCCGCCCTCCGGCGTGTAGTGGGCCGCGTTCGTCAGGAGGTTCGCGGCGACCTGCACGAGCCGGCCTTCGTCGGCCACGACCGTGGCGTCCGGCGCGACGTCGACCTCCAGGCGGTGCGCGCGCCGCCGGAAGAGCGGCCCGGTGTGCTCGACCGCCGCCGCGACGACCTCCGTCAGAGACGTGTGCTCGAGGTCGAGGCTGACCTTGCCGCGGGTGATGCGCGCGATGTCGAGCAGATCGTCGACCAGGCGGACGACCCTTCGCACGTGACGCTCGATCGTGTCGCGCTCCCGGTTGGGCTCGGGGTCCTGGAGCTTCATCAACTCCACCGCGCTGACGATCGGGGCGAGCGGGTTCCTCAGCTCGTGCCCGAGCATGGCCAGGAAGGCGTCCTTCGCGCTGCTCGCCTCCTGGAGCGCCGCCACGTGCTTCTCGCGCTCGGCGTCGATCTTCTCGAGCGCCTGGCGGGCCCGCACCTGCGGGGTGATGTCGAGCACGACCGCCATCATGCCGTACACGTCGCCCCCGGGTCTCCGGAGCGGCTCGAGGTGGAAGTTGACGAAGAGCTCGTCCGACCTCTGGCGCAGCGAGACCTGCATCTCGTTGACGCTGAACGGCTCCCCCGTCTGGTACACGCGGTCCAGGATGCCCGGCAGCGGAGTGTCCGCCACCTCGGGGAAGGCCTCGAGGTACGCCATGCCCACCGGGTCGAAGCCCACCATCTCGACGTAGAGAGGGTTGGCGAGCTGATAGACGTGTTGCGGTCCGGCCACCAGCGCGGTCGCCACCGGCGCCTGCATCAGGAGGCTGTCCCGCTGGGACTCGATCGCGTTGGACGCCTGGGCTTCGTCGAGCCTCCCCTGCGCGGCGGCCAGCTGCTCGGTGAGCTGCGCCAGGTACGACTCGTACGCGTCGTCGAAGGGGAGCCGGGGGCTGAGACCGAACGCGAGCCACCGCTCGCCGCTCCCCGTGGGGAAGCGGACCGCGAAGACGCGGGAGACCTCCTCGGGCCACGGGGACGCGGGCACGGAGAAGCCGAGCGAGAGCGCGCACCGCTCGCAGGGCTGCGCGTCGGCGTCGAGCCGCGCCGCCACCCGCCCGGCGCACTCGTCGTCGAGCCCGGTGGCCCGCTCGACCTCGAACGCCCCGTCGCGGCGCTGGCCGACGACCACGAAGGGCACGTCCTCGGGACACGCGCGCGCCACGGTCTCCAGGGCGTCCAGGCACGCGGCGGTGGACGAGGCCCTGGCCAGCTTGGTGCTCAACCTCGACAGCGACTGGAGCCGGCGCGTCGACAGCACGCGGCCGGTCATCTCGGTGACGATCACCAGCGTGCCGTGCACGCGCCCGTCGTCGTCATGGGCGGGCGAATAGCTGTAGGTCCAGAAGACCTCCTCCATGCGGCCGTTGCGGTAGATCGGCACGAGCGTGTCCTCGTGCCAGGCCGGCTCGCCGTGCGTCATCACGGCCTCGATCTGCGCGCCGACCACCGGCCACGCCTCCGCCCAGCACTCTTCGGCTGGCTGGCCCAGCGCCTTCGGATGTTTGCCGCGCCCGAAGCTCGGCACGAAGGCGTCGTTGTAGAGCTGGATCAGCTCGGGGCCCCAGAACAGGAGCATCGGCTGCCGCGTGTGCATCATGTTGGCCACCGTCGCGCGGAGCGAAGCGGGCCAGGTCTCGAGCGGCCCGAGCGACGTGGCTCGCCAGTCGTGGCGCGCGATCAGCGTCGCGCACGCGCCTCCGCCGCGCAGGAACGCAGGCACGTCGCTCTCCGCCTCGGGGTCCTGCTCGTCCGTTCGGGACATGCGTCGACCGCAAAGGTACCGACGGGCCGCCCCGGCGTCGACACCCGCCGCGTGCGCGCCTCGAGCCACTCCGCCGCCGCGGCCACGTCCGCGAACACCTCGTGCGGGAGCAGAGGCCGCGCATGGCCGAAGGCCGCCGACGTGTGTCCCATCGCGACGACCAATCACGACCATCGAAAAAACCTCGTCGACTCGTCGGAACGAGAGGTTCAGGCTACGGCGTTTGTCGATGGGAGCGTCCACGTGAGTGAACAGGCCTCCGAGCTGGCCCAGCGGATCTTCGAGAGGGTCTGCCGGCCCGAGTCCCAGCTGCCCCCCTGGGCGACGGACGAGCCCTCCCGCCGGCTGGTGCAGCCCGGGCAGGGCTACTTGGGCATCCGCGAGGTCGTGGGCGCCGCCCTCGGCGAGCCTTCGGTGCGGCTGAGCGATCTGCGGTCGCTGCCCGGGGGGGAGGTCGGCCGGCGCCTCGTCGCGCTGCGCTACTTCATCGAGAACGCGGACATCTGGCTCGAGTACTTCACATGGCGGACGTCCCTCGCGCGGCTCCCGGAGGGCGCCGAGGTGGATCGCGTCACGGAGGTGCAGGCGCTGGCGACCCGCGTCCGGGCGATCCGCGCGAGGGCGCCGAAGCTCGACGGCGCCGCGCTCGACCGGCTCGCGAGTGACGCGAGCCCGCTCTTCGGCGACGACCCGTCATCGGACGACGCGCTCGAGGCGCTGGTCGCGCTCGGGCTCGACCCCGACGCGCGGGCCGGGCTGCGGACCCGGCTGCGTGCGCGCGCGCCCGGGCTGTTCGCGGACACGCCCTCGCGGCTGGACCGCCTCTACCTCGCGTCGATGGAGCTCGATCGCTACCCCGCCACCAGCGTGAGCGCGGGCTCGCTCCGCTACGTGCTGGTCGCGGACAAGGGTGAGATGGGGGTGCGCGCGGTGCGCGAGGCGGCGGCGCTCGGGCTCGTGCCCGTGGCGCTCCACAGCCTTCAGGACGACGCCTCGGCGCTGCAGGTGCGGCTCGCCCGCCAGCTCGGCGGCTTCGCGATCGGCCTCTCGGGCACCTTCCGCGAGTCTTACGCGAGCTTTCGGCAGATCACCGACCGCGTGCTCCAGACCTTCCGCCGCCGCTTCGGCGACGACTGGGAGGCCGAGCTTTCGCGCGCGGCGCTCTACCCGGGATACGGTCCGCTGGCCGAGAACGCCGCGGCCATCCGCTGCTTCCGGCGCCACGGCGTCGTGTTCGCCGGCCCGATGCAGGACGTGGTCGAGCACGCGGGCGACAAGCGCCGCTTCCGCGCGATCGTCGAGTCGATCGACCCGAAGGCGGTCACGCCGGGCATCGTGATCGCCGACACCGACGCGGCGACCATCCGCGCGCGGGTCCTCGAGGCATACGCGCGCGGCGACTTCCGCTTCCCCGGGCGGCTCAAGGCGGCCAACGGCGGCGGTGGCCGCGGCCAAGCGGTCGTCCCGGCCGTCGAGGCGCTCGACGCGGCGATCACCAAGGTGCTCGGCGAGATCGAGGCCAACGCCTGGGATCCCGGCGTGATGTTCGAGCAGAACATCGATCGCACCGTGCACCTCGAGGTGCAGATCCTCCGCGACCGCTACGGCAACGCGCGACACTTCGGCATGCGCGACTGCACCGAGCAGCGCGCGAGCCAGAAGATCCAGGAGGAGGCGCCGCCCGCGATCCTGCGGGACGACCCCGCGCTCGAGGAGCGCGTGCAGCGGATCGCGGTCGAGATCGCCGATCGGGTCGGCTACGTCGGCGCGGGCACGGTGGAGCTCATGTACGCGGGTGGCGAGGTCTACTTCCTCGAGATGAACACCCGCATCCAGGTCGAGCACCCGGTGACGGAGGCCTCGCACGGGATCCGGCGCGGCGACGCGACCGAGCCGCTCGACCTGGTGCAGTGGCAGCTCCGGATCGCGGACGGGGCGCCCATCGACTTCGCGCAGGACGACGTGGTGTGCACGCACGTGGCGCGGGAGCTGCGCATCAACGCGGAGTCGTGGCAGCCCGACCTCAAGGACCCGCGCGATCGGCAGCGCGGTCTCTTCGTGCCGAACGGCGGAGTGTTCGACCGCATGGAGCTGCCCGATCCGGACGAGGTGGCGGCGGCGCTCGCCGAGCGCGGGGTGGAGGAGGTCCGCGTCCGTTTCGACGTGGGCTTCGAGGTCGGCGACACGCTGATCAACAAGGACCCGACCTTCGGCAAGCTCATCGTGGCGGTGAAGACGCGCGGCGACGGCGAGGACTACGAGCGGCTCCGGCTCGCCGTCCTCGAGGTGCTCGCGCGCACCCACATCGAGGGCCGGCAGGTGCGCCCGGACGGGCGGGTGGTTCGCAAGAGCCACCTCCAGACGAACCTCGAAGCGCATCGCTGGATCCTCGAGCACCCCATGATGAAGCGTCACGCGGCGGGCGAGCGCGAAGACCGCCACGTCGGCTGGGTGGTCGACGCGCTCCGCGCCGAGCGCCGCTGATCCGGCCTGCGCGCGTCGGGCCGACGTGGCCGGGAGGTCGGGGCGGGTGGGGAGCTCGCGCCGACGAGCTCATCGTCTCGTCCCCGATCCACGACCGGCCCGCGCGCCTCCGCTCCTTCGAGCACGCCGCCGCGGCCGCGGGGCAGGCGCCGCGCCCTACGCGAGGAGCGGCGCGCCGGTCTTGGCGCGGACGTCCTCGATGTCCACGCCCTCGGCGAGCTCGACCACGCGGAAGCCGTCCTGCGCGACGTCGAAGACGCCCAGCTCGGTGATGATGCGGTCGACGCAGCCGGTGGCGGTGAGCGGGAAGTCGCAGCGCTCGAGGAGCTTGGGCTCGCCCTCCTTGGTGGTGTGCCGGGTCAGGACGAGGATGCGCTTGGCGCCGCTCGCGAGATCCATCGCGCCGCCGATGCCCATCGTCTTGCCGCCCGGGATGGACCAGTTGGCCAGGTCGCCGTTCATCGCGACCTGCATCGCCCCGAGCACGGCGAGGTCGACGTGGCCGCCGCGGATCATCGCGAAGCTCGTCGCGGAGTCGAAGATGCTCCCGCCCGGGACGACGGTGACGGTCTGCTTGCCCGCGTTGATGAGCTGCGAGTCCTCTTCGCCCTCGAGGGGGTAGGGGCCCATGCCGAGCAGGCCGTTCTCGCTGTGGAACCAGACCGAGCCGTCGTCGGGCAGGTAGTCCGCCACCAGCGTCGGCAGCCCGATGCCGAGGTTCACGATGCTGCCGGGCGCGATCTCCTGGGCCGCCCGCGACGCCATGTCTTGCTTGCCCCAGCTCACTGTGCTGCCTCCGGCTTGCGCACCGTCCGGTACTCGAAGGGGTCCTCGTGCTCCGTCACCTCGACCACGCGGTGCACGAAGATGCCCGGGAGGTGCACGTCGTCCGGGTCGAGCGCGCCCAGCTCCACCAGCTCGTCCGCCTCGAGGATGGTCGTCGTGGCCGCGGTGGCCATGATGGGCGAGAAGTTGCGAGCCGTGCGCCAGAAGCGGGCGTTGCCGAAGGGGTCGGCCTGCTTGCAGCGGATGAGCGCGAAGTCGGCGTGGAGCGCCTCCTCGAGCACGTACTCGCGGTCGCCGAAGCGGCGCGTCTCCTTGCCCTCCGCGACCACGGTCCCGACCCCGGTCGGGGTGTAGAAGGCGGGGATGCCCGCGCCGGCCGCGCGCATGCGCTCGACGAAGGTCCCCTGCGGGATGACGTCGATCTGGATCGCGTCCCCGCGCATCGCGGCGTGCAGATCCTCGTTGTTGCCCAGGTAGGTGCAGGTCACCCGGCCGACGATCCCGGCGCGCAGCCAGGCGGCGAGGCCCTTGCCCATGTTGCCGGCGTTGTTGCTCATGAGGTGCAGGTCTTTGACCCCGCGCTCCACCACGCCGGCGATCAGGGCCTCGGCGTTTCCGCAGAGCCCGAACCCGCCGACCATCACGCGCGCCCCGTCGAAGAGCGGCGCGAGCGCGTCCTCCACGCTGGGTCTCACCTTGGCCAGATGCCGTCCGGTCGTCATCGCGCGTACCTTGGCCCGGCCGACCCCGCGCCGCCATGACCTTGCTCTCGTCCGTTGTTGCTCCCGCGCTGGCCTCGCGGTAGGAGCGCGGCATGGCCATCGACTCGAAGCACCTCGACACCCTCGCGATCCACGCCGGCCAGGAGCCGGATCCGGTCAGCGGCGCGGTGATGACCCCCATCGTGCTCGCCAGCACCTTCGCCCAGGCCGGCCCGGGCAAGCACAAGGGCTTCGAGTACGCCCGGACCGGGAACCCCACCCGCGCCACCCTGGAGCGCTGCCTCGCCGCGCTCGAGGGCGGGACGCACGGGGTCTGCTTCGCGAGCGGCTGCGCCGCGATGACCACCCTGCTCCACACGCTGCGCCCGGGCGATCACATCGTGGCGAGCGACGACGTGTACGGCGGCAGCTTCCGCATCCTCGACAAGGTCATGAAGCCGATGGGCATCACGACCACCCAGGTCGACATGACCGATCCGGGCCAGGTCGAGGCGGCCATCACGGACGCGACCAAGATGGTCTGGGTCGAGACGCCCACCAACCCGATGCTCAAGCTCGTCGACATCGCGGCCGTCGCGAAGGTCGGCAAGGCCAAGGGCTGCACGGTGGTCGTGGACAACACCTTCGCCACCCCGATGCTGCAGCAGCCGCTGTCCCTGGGCGCCGACGTGGTCCTGCACTCGACCACCAAGTACCTGAACGGCCACAGCGACGTGGTCGGCGGCGTGCTCATCACCGCAGACGACGCCATCGCGGAGCAACTCCGCTTCCTGCAGAACTCGATCGGCGCCGTGCAGGGCGCGTTCGACAGCTACCTCGTGCTCCGCGGCCTCAAGACGCTGCCGGTCCGCATGGAGCGGCATTGCAAGACCGCGGCGAGCCTCGCGCGCTTCCTCGAGGCGCGGCCCGAGGTCGAGAAGGTCATCTACCCCGGGCTCGAGAGTCACCCGAGCCACGCGCTCGCCAAGACGCAGATGAAGGCGCCGGGCGGCATGATCTCCATCGTCGTCAAGGGCGGCCTGCCCGCCGCGTCCGCGCTCCTCGCCACGGTGAAGGTCTTCTGCTGCGCCGAGAGCCTCGGCGGGGTCGAGAGCCTCATCGAGCACCCCGCGATCATGACCCACGGCTCGGTCCCGGCCGACGCGCGCGCCGCCCTGGGCATCGACGACGGCCTGGTCCGCCTCTCGGTCGGCCTGGAGGCCGAGGAGGATCTCCGCGCCGACCTCGACGCGGCCCTCAAGGCCGCCGCCTCCGCCTGACTTTGTTGCGCCACCCGCGCCCTTGTTCGTAATCTGCGCCCAGGACACGGCCTCGTCCGTGGGGAGATCACGCATGCGCTCAGTAGCTTTCGCCTCGATCCTGCTCGGCCTCGGCATCGCCGGCTGCGGTGACCCGAACGCGGGCGCGCTCTTCGCCGACATCCAGTACGCGACGCGCTGCGAGATGGCGGCGACGCCGCACTGCGGCTCCCCGGTGAATCGCGACATCTGCGGCATCGACAGCGGCGACCCCTGCACCCCGGACGCGCCCAACCCGCAGCTCAGCTGCAACATCCAGGAGTCGGCCGACGGCACCCGGACCCTCGAGTTCAACGCGAGCCAGGGCAGCGGCTTCGCGCTCACGATCAGCCAGGCCATCTTCGCGCCCGGCTCGACGAGCGCGGGCGGCGCGGGCTGCCGCGTGGTGCTGGTCGAGGGCGCCAACCGGTACTCCGGCGCCTGCGGCGCGAGCCCGCCCAGCGAGGCGCAGCCCTGTCAGATCACGAGCGTCCGGTTCTACGACGACGAGGGCAACCCGACGGTCGAGGGCGCGCTCTACTGCGAGGGGCTCCAGAACACGGCCAATCCGACCCTGACCATCGAGGTCACGCAGGTCGGCTCCGGTCCGGGCCCCGCGATGACGCCCGGCCGCTTCCGCCTCGCGAACTGCGCCGGGCTGACCGTCCCCGCCGAGTAGCTACGGCTACTTGATCGGGCGCTGGACGTGCTCTTTGCCGTCGAAGCGCAGGAGCACGGGCTTGTTCTCGACCAGGGTGTGGATCTCGACCGGTCGGCGCCACACGCGCTCGAGGGCGCGTAGCACGTCCTTCGCCCAGTCCACCTTCAGGTCCACGCCCTGGTGGTCGTGCTGCAGGAGCAGCTCGCCCCGGTTCTCGTAGTTGTTGTCGACCACGTAGATGAACGGCTGCCCGGCGTTGGTGAGGCTGAAGAGCAGCTTCTCTTTGACCGCCTGGAACTTCCGGCTCTCGATCTCGTAGCGGTCGTTCCGCTGGTTGTAGCCGAACGTGTAGAGCTTCTGCGCGGCCACGAACTCGGGCGTGAGGAACTCGTCGATGAAGGTCACGTCGTTGTAGAGCGAGCGGACCTCGAAGATCTTCTTCCGCCCGAGCCCCGTCCGACGGTTCCAGCTCCGTCGCGCCTCGAGGGTGTCGCAGTCCTCCCACTCCTTGCCGAACTGCCCCTTGTCCCAGCGCTCCTCGATGTGCCGGTAGAGCTCCACCCCGAGCTTGTACGGGTTGAGCCGCCCCGAGCCGGTCTCCATCACCCCCGCGTTCCGCTCCGCGTACTCGATGATCTCCGCGTCGGTCGCGACCTTCGTCGTCATCATCTTGGAGTGCCAATAGGAGTTGTGGTTCACCAGCCCCGCGGCGGCGTAGCGGTGGGTGTCCTCGACGGAGATGTCGTAGACGTCTCCTCGGCCGTGCTCGATGGAGACGACCTCGTCCTCCCAGCGCTCGCGCTTCAGCCAGCGCTTGGACGCGAGGTACGCCTCGAGCGCCTCCTGCTTGCGAACGAGCCCGAAGCCAATCTCCTCGGCGAAGCGCTTCGCGGACGCGCCGGTGACGTGCACGTGCCAGACGCCGTCCTTCTGTAGACGGCGGCGCGAGAGCACGCCGAAGCCCATGAGCAGGAGCTGGGTCTGCTGACCGAGGGACTCGCTCGCGGTGCTCAGGATCACGCCCTGCTTGCCCGCGTATCCGTCGCAGTCGAAGTAGGCGCGCAGGAACGCCGCCGCGACGGGCTTCGGGGAGCGGAGGACGGCGGTCGGGATCTGCTTGTCCCGCGCGCTCGGGCCGTGCGTGAGCCCGAGCCCGTCCGTGAGCAGGTCCGAGAGGTGCTCGGCGCTGATCGTCACCCGCAGCCGGCCGCCGTCCTGGCGAATGCTCGGGCGGACGTCGAACAGGTGGGCGGCGAGCCGGGCGAAGCGCTCGGCCTGCGGCGCGTCCGCGGTCGTCAGCCCCAGGGTGCGCTTGACCCGTGAGATGTGCCCGTCGCCGACGAGGTAGCCGAGGAAGGCGCCGAGCTCCGCGCCGACGCGGGTGGGCACGCGGATGGCCGCGCGCTTCTTCACGGACATGGGGAGGCGTTGATTCTCGGGCGCCTCGTACGCGTCGAGGGCGTGGGCGACCGCCTCGGCGCGGCGCACGGTCTTGCCCTGGCGGTGGCGGAGCACGGTCCACACCGACACGTCCGCCTCGTCCGCGACGTCTTCGAGCGAGACCCGCGACGCGGGCGTCCAGTCCACCGCCACCTCGTCCCGCGGCCAGGTGTCGGCGCCGCCGCCGACGCGCAGCGCGTCGCCCTCCGACAGCGCGTCGAGACGCACCCATCCGCCGTCCGGCGTCATCACGCGATGGTTGTCGGACCCGGTCAAGACGAGCCCTCGCCGCGTGCGCACCGTGATCGTCGCGTGGTCGCGGATGATGTTGCGATCGTACACCCGCTGCGCCGTCTCACCGTCGGACACGCGCGCGCACTCGCCCGCCACCACGTCGCGCATGGGGATCAGCCCGCGATCGGTGAACACGAGGGTCTCCGGGTCCACGCAGGCCCATCCCTCGTTCATGATCTTGGTCTGCATCTGCGGCCAGAAGTAGTAGGCCTCGCGCCGCACGACGCTGAGCAGGTCGCGCTCCCAGCGCTCGAGGGGCGCGTGGGTGAGCAGGAAGCCGAGCACGTCGCGGTCGGGGTGCTCGGGGGTCCGCTTGGCTTGCTCTCGCTCGGCCTCGGCCTTGGCCTTCTGCTCGTCGAGGAACGCCTGCGGGTTGATGTAGTCCTCCATGTACTCGTGCTCGACACGGAGGCGTGCGATCTCGATCGGGTCCTCTTCGCCCTCGGCCGCCTTCTCCTCCGAGCGCCGGCTCGGCTGGAAGGGCTTCTGGGGGTCGATGAGGTTCTCGAGGCTCAGGCAGCTGTCGATGAACTCCTCGACGCGCTCGATGCCGACGCGGTCGGCCCAGCGGCGCACGATGGCGCCGTGGTTGGCCATGGTGTCGATCCACTTGCGGTACGGCGTGCCGCTCTGGTGGTCGATGCCCTGGTTGGTCGCGCGGAAGGAGAAGTTGTTCTTGAAGAAGTCCACGTGCGCGTACACGTGGGTCATCACCAGCTTCTGATCGACGATGCTGTTGCCCTCGAGGAGGTACGCGATCGCCGGGTTGTTGTTGATGACCATCTCGTAGATCTTCGACAGGCCGTACTCCGCGCTCTTGCTGAGCTGCTCGTACTCCATGCCGAAGCGCCAGTGCGGGTAGCGCACCGGGAACCCGCCGTAGGCGGCGAGCTCGTTCATCTGGTCGTAGGCGACGACCTCGAAGATGGTGGGGAAGAAGTCGAGGCCGAAGTCCTTGGCGACCTCCTCGACGTGGAGCTGGATGTCGCGCAGGTAGCGCGGCAGGTGCGTCGCGAGCTTGTACGAAGCCATGCGTTACTTCCCTCGGCTGAGGAAATCTCGGATCGAGCCGACGATCGCGTCGCGGTCTCGGATCTCGCTCGTGATGATGCGTTCGTCCGCCTTGAGGTGCTCGCGGAGGTCCTTGATGAACTGGCCCGAGCCGTAGGGGCTCTCGACCTGTCCGTAGCAAAATACGTTGCTCGCGGGCAGGAGCGTCTTCTTCATCAGCTCGATGCAGAGCAGGGTGTCGTCGACGCTCCAGTTGTCGCCGTCGGAGAAGTGGAACGGGTAGATGTTCCACTCCGACGGCGGGTAGTCCTTGTCGATCATCTGCGCGGCGAGCTTGTAGGCGCTCGAGATCATCGTGCCGCCGCTCTCGCGCGTGCGGAAGAACGTGTCGCGATCGACCTCGCGCGCGACGGCGTCGTGGATGATGAAGCGCGTCTCGACGCCCTTGTACTGCTTCTGCAGCCAGGCATCGATCCAGAAGGACTCGATCCGCACGATCTCCTTCTGCTCGTCTCCCATCGAGCCGGAGACGTCCATCATGTAGATGATGACCGCGTTCGCGACCGGCTCCTCCTCGGTCTTCCAGGAGCGGTAGCGCATGTCGTCGCGCGTCGGGATCACGATGGGGTTGCCCGCGTTGTAGGTCCCCATGACGATCTGCCGCTTCAGCGCCGCCTTGTAGGTGCGCTTGAAGTGCCGCAGCGAGTTCGGGCCCACGCGCCGGATGCCGACGTAGCGGTCCTTCTGGTCGATGATCTTCGACTTGCCGCGGTTCTCGATGTTCGGAAGCTCGAGCTCCTCGCCGAGGATCTCCGCCAGCTCGTCGAGCGTGACGTCGACCTCGAGCACGTGCTGCCCGGCGTCCTTGCCGGCCTCGCCCTTGCCGTCGCCTTCGCCCTCTTCGCCGCCGACCGGATCGCCCTCGTCGCCGTCGCCCTGGCCCACACCCCCTTGCTGCTTGTCCCCGTAGCGAAACTTCGGGATGTCGATCTGCGGGATCGGGATGCTGACGACGTCCTTGCCCTGCTTGCCGATCAGCTCCCCCTGGGAGATGTACTGGCGCAGGTTCTTCCGGATCCGCCCGCGAACGATCTGTTTGAACCGGCTGTGGTCCTGGTCGATGCGAAGGGACACGTCCGCAGGATAGAGGTGTCGTGTTCCGGTGGCTACCGTAGACCGCTTCTCGGCCAACTCGCGCCGGCTGCGTTATGCTCGCGAGCCTTACCTCCTGGGGGTCCGATGCGTCTTCGTCTTTCTCACCTGTACGCTCTGTTCATCGTCGCCGCGCTCGGCGGTGGCTGCTCCGTGATCGTCGACGGCACGCTCACCGGCAAGGCGGTCGACTGCGCGGACGCGGCCGACGGCACCGAGTGCGACGTGGGCCTGATCTGCGTCGACGGGGACTGCGTCGAGAGCGACTGCGGCGACGGCTACATCGACGCGGCGGACGGAGAGGAGTGCGACGACGGCAACGACGAGCCCGGGGACGGCTGCGGGGAGAGCTGCACCTTCGACTGCGTGGCCGACGAGGACTGCGCCGTGGAGGATGTCTGCCTCGGGGAGGGCCGCTGTGACCTCGACAGCCACACCTGCCAGCTCGGGGACCCGCCGGCGGACGGCACCGCCTGCGCCACCGCCGCCGTCCCGGACGGCGTCTGCCGCACCGCGGAGTGCGTGCCCCCGGGCTGCGGCAACGGGGTGGTCGACGCGGGTGAGGACTGTGACGACATGAACGAGGTCGACTCGGACGGCTGCCGGACCGACTGCTCGTACACGTGCACCGACGACGCGATGTGCGACGACGGCGTGATGTGCTCGGGCCTCGAGACCTGCGATCTGTCGACGCACACCTGCCAGCCGGGCACGCCCACCGACTGCAACGACGACGATCCCTGCACCGACGATCTCTGCGACGACCTGATGGGCGGGTGCTTCAACCCGCTGATCGACATGGACGGGGACGGACACGCGCCGAGCGAGCTGGGCGCCTGCGGAGACGACTGCGACGACACCCGCGAGGACATCTTCACGGGCGCGCCGGAGCTCTGCGACGGGCTGGACAACGACTGCGACACCGCGATCGACGAGGACGCGCCGTCTTGGTACGTGGACTGTGACGAGGACGGCTACGCGGTCGACGTCGGGACGTCACGGGTCAGCTGTGAAGCGCCGCCGTCGAGCGTGACCGGCTGTGGCGGAGGCTGGACGACCCGGCGGCCGGTGGGGGCCTCCACGACGGACTGCGACGACAGCGTCGCGTCGATGAACCCGGGACAGCGCTCCTACTTCACGTCGCCTCACCCGTGCAGTGGCTGCAGCGGGGACGACCGCTGGGCGAACTACGACTGCAACGGCAGCGTGAGCCGCGAGCTCTCCACCGCGACTGGCGCCGACGCCTCCGACAGCTGCGACTACAGCCCGTCGCAGACGATCACCCTCCCGGGAAGCCCGCCCATCCGTCTGAGCGAGCGCTGCTCGGGCTCCACCGGCTGGACCGGCTCGAGCGCGCCGTCCTGCGGTGGATCGGGGAACTTCACGTCCTGCAACGCGCCTCAGGTCTGCTCGGGCTCGACCTCGCTGGCGTGTCGCGGCTACACGCTCGAGTGTCGCGACGCCACCTCCTCGATGTGTGAGTGCTCCCGGCCGCCGTGCTGCACGCCGGGCAGCCGGGACTGCCCCTGGGCGTACGTGCGCTGTACCCGCAGCACGCGGACCGAGCGGCAGGCCTGCCGCTGAATGCGGTCCGTGCCCCCGCTGCGGTATGCTGCGGGCGGGGAAACACATGGACCGACTTGCCTTCTGCACCGCGCTCGCGCTCCTCACCGGCTGCTCCGTCATCGTGGACGGCCAGCTCGCAGACAAGGGCGGCGACGGCGCCTGTGAGGACGCCGCCGACGGTACGCCGTGCGGCAGCGACCTGATCTGCGTCGACGGAGAGTGCGACGACAGCGCCTGCGGCGACGGCTACCTCGACGAAGCGGCGGGGGAGGCGTGCGACGACGGCAACGACATCGACTTCGACGGCTGCGATGTCGACTGCGAGCTGACGTGCGTGGAGGACGCGGAGTGTGACGACGGCTCCGCCTGCAACGGCGCCGAGACCTGCGCGGAGGGGAACGTCTGCGCGGCCGGCGCGCCTCCCGGCGACGGCGCCGCCTGCACGCTCGAGGGCGGCGCGATGGGGCTCTGTCGCGCGGACGAGTGCGTGGACCCGGGCTGCGGCAACGGCGTGATCGACGGCACGGAGCCGTGTGACGACGGCAACGAGGTCGACGGCGACGGCTGCGACGTGGACTGCACGTTCTCGTGCGAGGCCGACGAGGAGTGCAGCGACGGGAGCGTCTGCACGGGCGAGGAGAGCTGCGATCTGGCGAGCCACACCTGCGTGGCGGGCATGCCGCTCGAGTGCGACGACGGCGACGACTGCACGCGCAACGAGTGTGACATGGTCGAGGGCTGCACCTTCCCGCTCGACGACGGCGACGGAGACGGCGCGGCGCCCACCTCGCTGGGCACCTGCGGCACCGACTGCGACGACACCGACCCCGAGGTCTACCAGGGCGCGGAGGAGCTCTGCGACGGCAAGGACAACAACTGCAACGGCGACATCGACGAGACGGCGCCCACCTGGTACGCCGACTGCGACGACGACGGCTACGCGGCGAACACCGACGGCGCGCGCACCCAGTGCGGTGAGCCGCCCGCCAGCGGCGGCTGCCTCGGCTGGACCAACGTGCGGCCGGTGGACCTGACGAACACGGACTGCCACGACGGCAATCGCGACGTCCGCCCCAACCAGACGACCTACTTCTCGACCCGCTACACGACGACGAGCGGCGGCCAGTCGTGGGACTACAACTGCGACGGCCTGGACTCGCGCCGCTACGGATGCGTGTCGAGCAGCGCGGAGTGCGACTCGCGCACGTGCACCAGCAGCTCTGCGGGCTTCGAGGACTGCGGCTTCTTCTCGCCGGCGTGCGGGACGTCGGGTGACTTCTCGAGCTGTGGCCTGGTGGTGTGCCTCCCGCCCTGCACCGGCGGCGGCTGCCGTCGTCAGAGCTCCACGCGCACCCAGCCCTGCCGCTGAGCTCGGCCCGAATCAAGCGCTTCGCGCTTGCTCCGAGCCTAGCAATTCTAGTCAGGGGCTTTTCGCAAAAGCCCCTCGCTGCGGCGGCAAAGCCGCCTTCGCTTCACCCGAAAACGACGCGCCTGCGGCGCTTCTAGCCGCAAATACAGGCACATTGTGGAACCAGGCGCTGGATTTGGGGCTAGGCCGACGCGCGCAGCGCGATTAACCCGCGCCGAGTGCTCATGGGGCACGCTGTCGGAGCATGCGGATCACACTCTTCCCCTTCCTCGGCGCGGCGCTCCTCCTACTCGGCTGCGCGGGCGATCCCTGCGTCGCCGGATCGACTCAGGCCTGCCTCGGCCCGGAGCGCTGCGAAGGCGTCCAGATCTGCGAGGCCGATGGGCAGCGCTTCGGTGCCTGCGCGTGCGGCGGCCCCACCGCGGACGGAGGAGCGCGCGATGGCGGCTCTCCGGGGCCCTCCGACGGGGGCGAGGACGGAGGCCCGTGGACCGACGGCGGACGGCCCGAGGTCGGGGGCGAGCTGAAGGCGTTCCCTGGCGCCTACGGAGGCGGCTCGAGCGCCACCGGTGGACGCGGAGGCGCGGTGATCCACGTCACCAACCTCCAGGACAGCGGGCCGGGGTCGTTCCGCGAGGCGTTCCAGACGGAGGGCCCACGGACCATCGTCTTCGACGTCTCGGGCACGATCGACTGCCGCACGCCCCTCTCGACTCGCTACGGCGACTTCACCATCGCCGGTCAGACCGCGCCCGAGGGCGGCATCACGTTCACCGGCGTCACGCCGACCTTCGAGATCTCCGGTCGAGACAACATGATCCTCCGGTACATCCGCATCCGGCCGACCTTCGATGTCGGCAACGACAACGGAGACGCCTTGCAGATCGTCGGGGGCGTGGGCGTGATCGTCGACCACGTCTCCGTCAGCTGGGGAGCGGACGAGGCGGTGGACACCGCGGGCGCGACCCACGGCGTCACGTTCCAGCGCTCGCTCGTCGCCGAGTCGAAGACGGGCATGATCATGGGGAACAGCAGCGCCTCGCTCGGCGGCGCGGCGGTCTCCTACGATCTCTCCGCGCTCGGCAACCTCTGGTTCCAGATCGACCACCGTCAGCCCAACTCGGTCTCGAACGGCCGCGTCGACGTCATCAACAACGTCATCTGGGGCTACGGCTACCGCCTGAACCGACCCTCCCCCGGGCAGCCCTCGCTGAACGAGATCAACAACTACTACGTCAGCGACGAGGCGCGCCCGCTCCACGACATGCACAAGATCGACTACGTCGCCGCGGCGGGCCCACCGCAGATCTTCTCGCGTGGCAATCTGCACCTCCCGGCCACGGTCACGGACCCCGATCGGCCGAACGAGGACACCTGGACCGTGTTCGGCTGGCCGGACGGCTCGTTCGGCTTCCGCTATGGCGGCGTCGACTACCACGACGACGACCCGCCGCCCGCCGACTTCTTCGCCGCGAGCATGCACGCGCCGCTCGGCCACGCCTGGCCCCTCGTGACCGCGCTCGAGGCGCTCGAACGGGTGCAGACCGACGTCGGCGCCAACGCGCGTCTCGACGCCGAGGGCGCCGTGCTGCCGGACGTGGACGCGGTCGACACGCTCTATCTCCGCCACGTGCGCGAGGGCACGCTGCTGACGGTCGACTACCCGTTCCTCATGGCGGGCAAGCCGCACTACGAGGCGTTCCTCGCCTCGGTGAGCGCGACTCCGCTGAGCACGCACCCTCCCGGGCACGACACCGATCGCGACGGGATGCCCGACGCCTGGGAGATGGCGCACGGCTTCGACCCGTCCACCCCCGACGACGCGGGCGACGCGGACGGAGACGGCTACACCAACCTCGAGGAGTACCTCGACCTCGTCGACCTCTGAGGCAGACGATCAGAAGGCGCCGACCACGCTCGCGCCGGCCACGTCGGGGCCGACCATCGGGAGCACCATCGCGGCGGAGTCGCTGGAGCCGCCGTCGTCGAGCACGAACATCAGCACCACGCCGGCCGCGACCGCGACCGCGCCCACGGGCAGGAGGATGTCGGTCACGAGCGCGAGGGTGCGCGCGTCGTCGGCCTCGGGGCCGTCGGCGTTGGGCGCGTCGCCCGCCGCCGCGAGCGCGAGCCCGCCGGTGATGGCGCCGCCGATGAGCACCGCGCCGCCGCCCGCGGCGACCCCGACGCCGATCATGGAGACGCCGCCGCCGCCCGTCGTGGTCGAGGCGCGCCCGGAGACGCCCGCGGCGAGCTCGACCGGGACGTCGACGCTCTGGCCCGCGCTGACCGCGACCACCGAGACGAAGTCCTCGTAGCCCTCCGCGCGGACGACCACGCGGTGCGAGCCCGGATCGACCCGGAGCGGGTCGGGGTGCGGGAGCCGGCCGCGGTCCTCGCCATCGACGAGGATGGCCGCGCCCTCGACGCCGCCCGTCAGCCGGATGCTCGTGTTGCCGACGCGCTGCTCGAGCGACGCGATGCGGGCGCGGGCGTTCTGCGCGCGCTGATCGTCGCCCGGGGTGTTCTCGATGTAGACGCGGTACGCCGCCACCGCCTGGTCGAGCAGCCCGAGGCGCTCGTAGGCCTGCGCGAGGTTGTACTGGAGCAGCGGGCGCGGATCGAGCTCGTACGCGCGCTCCCAGTTCTGGACCGCGGTGTCGTAGTCGCCGGTCTCGTAGGCGGCCTGGCCCTGGAGGAAGAGCTCGCGCGCCTCCTGGGCCGAGGCCACGGAGGTCAGCGAGAGCAGGGCGGTCAGCGCGGCCGCCGTGAGGAAGGGAAGTCGTCGCATCGCGCGCATCATACCCGAACGCGCCCAAAGCGAGTCATCCCCAGCCAGGGGCATGTGCGGCGCGCGGATCCCAGGGCGGGCTCTCGAGGAGCTGGGCGAAGAGCACCCGCCACGTGCTCCAGCCATGGCCGCCCGGCGCGGTGCCGTGGTGACCGGCGGGGAGCGCCTCGGCCAGCACCCCGATCCCGGGCCGGAGCGAGTCCTCGGTGCCGACGGCCACGAAGAGCTCCGGCATGTCCTCGGGCGCGGTCGCGTAGCCCCGGAGCCACGCCCAGAGCGCGTCGTCGAACTCGTCCTCGTCCCACGGGTCGGCGTCGTCGGGCGCGTCCCACTCCGCGAGCCCGCCCGCGTCCGCCACCGAGCGCACGAGCGCCTCGTCGCCGAGGAACGGCGCGAGCAAGACCACGCCGCGGATGCGCGTCGCGTTCTGCTGCGCGACCATGAGCGCGCCGAGCCCGCCCATCGAGATCCCCACCAGCCAGACGTCCTCGTAGCCGCGGGTCTCGGCCAGCAGCAGGATGTCCCGCGTCACCCGCTGCCGGATGTGGCCCGAGCGGTAGTAGCCGAAGTGCGCGTCGATCGCGACGAGGTCGCAGCGGTCGGAGGCGCTCGCGGCCGCGTCGAGGAAGCCCGCGTCGACGAAGTTGTCCGGCGTGTCGAGCATGCCCGGCATGAAGACCACCAGGCAGCTGCGCCGCTCGTGCGGGTCCATGCGCGCCTCGAGCGCCCGCATCGGCTCGGGCGTGTCGCGCACGAAGTACGCCGCGTAGTTGCAGCCGCTACAAACGAAGACGACCGCCCAGACCCACCACCCACGCATGTCGGCAAGCTAGGTCCGGCGGTCGTGCCGCGTCCAGGAGAACCGGGGACGAGGGCTACTTCTTGACGTCGCCGCGGGCGAAGATGCTCGCCACGTAGCTCAGCACGTCCTTCGCCGACGCCTCGTTGTAGCCGTAGTGCTTGATGAGCCGGCTCTTGATGACGTCGATCTTGTCCTGCGTGTCCTTGTCGATCACGTTCGAGACGAAGCTGGAGAGCTTGATCGAGTCCTTCTGGTCCTCGAAGAGCTTCATCTCGAGCGCGCGGCGCAGGCGGTCGTTCGTGTCGTAGTTGAACTTCTTGCCCTCGATCGCGAGCGCGCCGATGTAGTTCATGATCTCGCGCCGGAAGTCTTCCTTGCGCGTCTCGGGGATGTCGATCTTCTCTTCGATCGAGCGCATGAGCCGCTCGTCCGGCTCCTCGTCGCGGCCCGTGTAGCGGTTCTTGACCCGCTCCTTGAGCGTGTAGGCGCGCACGTTGTCGATGTAGTTGGCGCAGAGGCGGGCGATGGCCTCCTCGTCGGCGCTGATGGCGCGCTGCACCTCGTTCTTCACGATCTCCTCGTACTCGCTCTTCACGACGCCGATGATCTCGCGGTAGTGCTTGCGCTGCTCCTCGTTCGCGATGAGCGAGTGGTGCGCGAGCCCCTTCTCGAGCTCGTTCATCACCATGAACGGGTTGATGTAGCCCTCGACCCCGTCACGCACGAGCGCGTTCGAGACCTTGTCCTGGATGTAGCGCGGGCTGATCCCGTCGAGGCCCTCGCGGGTGGTCTCCTTGCGGAGCTCCTTGACGTTGTCCTGCGTGAAGCCGGGCAGCGTCTTGCCGTCGTAGAGCTTGGCCTTCTGGAGCAGCGAGAGCTGATGCTTCTTCGGCTCCTCGAGGCGCGAGAGCACGGCCCACATCGCGGCGACCTCGAAGGTGTGCGGCGCGACGTGCTTGCCGCGGAGGCGCTGCTGGCCGAACTCCTTCTTGTAGATGCGGACCTCCTCCGACATCTTCGTGATGTAGGGGATGTCGATCTTGATCGTGCGGTCGCGGAGCGCCTCCATGAACTCGTTGTTCAGGAGCTTCTTGTACTCCGCCTCGTTCGTGTGACCGATGATCACCTCGTCGATGTCGGTCTGCGCGAACTTCTTCGGCTTGATCTTCCGCTCCTGCGTCGCGCCGAGCAGGTCGTAGAGGAAGGCGACGTCGAGCTTGAGGATCTCGACGAACTCCACGATGCCGCGGTTGGCGATGTTGAACTCGCCGTCGAAGTTGAACGCGCGCGGGTCGGAGTCGGAGCCGTACTCGGCGATCTTCCGGTAGTTGATGTCCCCGGTCAGCTCCGTCGAGTCCTGGTTCTTCTCATCCTTCGGCTGGAAGGTGCCGATGCCGATCCGGTCCTTCTCGCTGAGGAGCAGGCGCCGCACGCGGATGTGGTTGAGCGCGACCTTCGCCCAGTCGCCGCCGTAGCGCTCCATGAGCCCGTTGAAGATGAACCGACACGCCGGGTTGAGGGTGCCCTTCACGACCACGCGGTGGCGGTCGTCGCCGAGCCCGAGGTCGCGCACGGCTTGCTCACGCCACTCCTCGGGGATGAGCTTCAGCGGCTCCTCGTTCATCGGGCAGGGGAACTCGTCGTCGCCCGCCGCGAGGCCGGTGTCCTTCAGGTTCGTCCACCGGTAGGTGTAGAGCGCGCCCTCGGCCGTGCGCGAGTACGCCTCGATGCCCTTCTTCAGCAGCCGCGCGATCGTGCTCTTCGACGAGCCGACCGGGCCGTGAAGGAGGATGATGCGCTTCTCGGGGCCGTAGCCGAGCGCCGCGGCGTGGAGCACGTTGACGAGGCGCATCAGCGGGATGTCGAGCCCGAAGATCGCGTCCTGCCCGCCGCCGATCGGATCGGTGAAGAACGGGTAGCGCACGAGGCGCTTCTTGTTGTCGATGTACTCTTCTTCGCCGTAGCTCACGACCATGTCGTAGAGGCGCTGGTACGCGTTGCGCGTGACCTGCGGGCGCTCCTTGATGATCCCGAGGTAGTCCTCGAAAGAGCCCTCCCAGTGGAGGTCGCGGTATTGATCGTAGTCCTGGAAGGAAGCGATCTTCGAGACGAGGTTGGTGGTCTCCGCCATGAATCCTCCGGGTCGCGACGATGCGACCTACGCGAGCAGAGTAACATCCCCGCCCCGCGGGTGCTCTCGTCCCGGCTTCGATGTGACGCCTCGGAGACCGCCTGCTACGTTCCGCGGGAGAACGATGCGTCGCCGTATTCACGCTTCCGTCGTGCCCCGCGAGCTGCGCGAGGCCGACGCCCTGATGAAGCGGATCGCCGACGTCGCGCGGCTGCTCCCCGCTCTGACCGCCGACAACGCGGCCGACGAGCGCGCGCGCCTCGTCGAGACGCTCGATCGCGGAGAGACGCCGTCCCCGCGCTGGGCGCTCGCGCGGCGTCGCGTCGAGCCCGAGCTCTGGCGCACGCTCGACATGGCGCGCCGTCTGACGGCCGAGCTGCCGATCGCGCGGCTCTACGAGGAGCGGCTCGAGGAGCTCGAGATCGAGCTCGGCATGATCGAGGCGCTCGGGGACTCCAAGCGCATCCGCCCGCTCGCGGCGCGGCGCTTCGGCACGGGCCGGACGCGTGTGCCGCTCGACGACGGGGACGTCACGCTCGGCGGCGTCGCGCGCACGCTGATGGACTCGCTGCCGCATCGCGAGGAGGAGCGCGTCGTGCCGGCCTCGGGGCCGAGCGGATCCGTCTCGCTCGCCGCGCTCATGCTCGCCGTGGCCCGGAGCGCTGGCCTCGACATCGACGTGAAGATCGAGCCGCGTCTCAGCGCCGGCGCGGCCACGGGCGACCGCACCGTCTTCCTCGCCGCGCGCTGCTTCGGTCGGGCCGAGTCGCTCCGCTTCGCCGTGCACGAGGTCCTCGGCCACGCGGTGGCGGCGGCGAACGCGCGCGACCAGCCCATCCGCCTGTTCGAGCTCGGCACGGCCGGCTCGTTCTCCTCACAGGAGGGGCTGTGCCTCTGCCTCGAGGAGCGCGCTGGCGTGCTCGACGCGTACCGCCTGCGCATCATCGCGGCCCGCGTGCTCGTCACCGACCGCATGCACGACGGGGCGCCGTTCGGAGAGACCGCGCGCTGGCTGGTCGACGAGCACGGTTTCTCCGCGTCCGACGCGATCGGGGTGTCCGAGCGCGCGTACCGCGGCGGCGGCGTGGCCCGAGACGTCGGCTATCTGCACGGCTGGCTCCGGGTCCGCGCCGCGCTCGAGGCCAACCAGACGTCGATCGACCACATGCGGGTCGGCCGCGTCGGCCTCGACGTCGCCAAGCAGCTCCCGGCGCTGGTGGAGATGGGGCTCGCGCGCCCCCCGCGTCACCGCCCGAGCTTGGCGCGCAGCCTCTCCGCCACCGAGGACGGCACGAGCCGCGACACGTCGCCGCCGAGCGTCGCCGCCTCCTTGACGATGTTGGAAGAGACGTAGAAGTACGCGTCGTTCGCCATCAGGAACGCGGTCTCGACCTCCTCGTTGAGGTGCCGGTTCATGTTGGCCATCTGCAGCTCGTACTCGAAGTCGGCCACCGCGCGCAGGCCGCGCAGCACGACGCGAACGTCCTTCTTGCGGCAGTAATCCACCAGGAGCCCGTCGAACGAGTCGACCTCGATGTTGCTCTCGCCGTCGAAGGCCTCGCGGATCATCTCGAGGCGCTCCTCGACCGTGAAGAGAGACTTCTTCTTGGGGTTCCTCAGCACGGCGACCACGAGCCGGTCGAAGCACACCAGGCCGCTCTTGATGATGCTGACGTGGCCGTTCGTGATCGGGTCGAAGGAGCCGGGGTAGATGGCTGCGCTCATTCACTCTCCCACGCCGCCACGAGGACGGCGGTGTCACCATAGCGATAGCTTCGGACCTCGCCAAAGCCGGGGGGAAGGGTAGGCGGGGCGCGGCGCGCGTGCTCGATCACGACGGCCGCCCCCGGGCGGAGCTTGTCCTCCGCCGCGAGGGTCGACAACAGCGCCTCGACCGCCGCGATCTCGGCGTAGGGCGGGTCGAAGAAGACGAGCGAGGCCGGCTCGATCGACGCGAGCCAGCGGCTCTGCCCGCGCCCGGCCAGGAGATCCGCCTGGATCACCGTCGCGCGGTCCGACAGCCCGAGCTCGCGCGCGCTCTTCTCGATCGCCCTGGCGACCACGCGGCTCTTCTCCACGAGGAAGGCGCGCGCCGCGCCCCGCGAGAGCGCCTCGAACGCGAGCGCGCCCGTGCCCGCGAAGAGATCGAGCACGACGGCGTCTTCGAGCCAGCCGCGCGCGTCGAGCGCGGACGCGATGGCCTCGCGCGCCCGCTCGGAGGTCGGGCGTGTCCCGTCGCCCGGCGGCCCGGAGAAGCGTCGCCCGCCCAGGCTCCCGCCGACGATCCGCACCCGTGTCTCTCGCGCCTAGAAGGCGCCGCGCACGGTGATCGAGGCGCTGTCGGGGGTGACCGACGGGACGATCATCAGCGCGGACTCGCTCGCCGCGTCGTCGCCCATGATGGCCTGCACGAGGAAGTACGCGCCCACGCCGGCCGCCGCCGCGGCGCCGAGGCCGAAGACGTACTGGAGCACCTCGAGCGTGCTGGCCTCGCTGCAGAGATCGGCGAGCTGGCGGCTGTTGACGCCGACCGCGTTGCCCATCGAATCGCGGTTCACGTTCTCCTCGCAGATGTTGTCTCCGACGTCGTAGTTCTCGCGCTGCGAGACGTAGAACTCGTCGTTCTGGATGCCCTGCGTGACGCGGGCCCAGGAGTAGATCCAGCCCGCGGCGAGCCCGCCCGCGACCACGAGCAGGCCGCTCCCGACCACGATCCCGGTCGGGAACTCGCCGCCGCCGCCGCCCGCCTGCTCGAGCTCGGCCTCGAGGGTGGCCTCGCCGTACGCCTCGATCGAGACGGTGGAGCGGAACCCCTGGTGACCTGCGGCCGCGATGCGCACGTTGCGGCTGCCGATCTCGACGCCGTCGACCACGAGGTGACCCTCGTCGTCCGCGCGCCCGACCGAGGTCCCGTCGACGAAGATCTCCGCGCCCGGGATGTTCACCGTGATCCGCAGGGAGCCCACGCGCGGCGCGCCCGACAGCGCCGCGATGTAGCGGCGGACGGGGCCGCGAAGGTCGTCGATGTCGCGCCGCACCCCCGGGATCGTGTCGGCGACCGAGTGCTCGATCTGGTCGCTCTCGCTGTTGAACATGTGGAGGTTCACGGAGAAGTCGAAGCGCTCTCCGGAGCTCGTGCGGCGCACGTCCCCGTAGATCAGCCGCTCGGCGGAGAGGGAGTCGGCGATCTCGGCCATGCAGCCCGGGTTCGGGTCGTCGCAGCCGTGCGCGAGCGCCATCTGGGCCAGCGTCACCTCGCGGTCGCTGACCTGCCAGCCGTCGACCTGCGCCGCCGCGTGGCGCAGCCCACCCGTCAGGTTGCGGGCGAAGTCGTCGTCGCCGTCGAGCGAGCGGATGCCGAGGATGATGACGCTCTGCGCGCTGGCCACGGCCGGCGCTGACAGCCCGGCGAGGAGCACCGCCGCCGCGACGGCGCCGCCGAGGAGGCCTCCGCGCGAAATGGAGAGTCGCTGCAAAATCATGCTGGTGGGGGCCACGATACCCTCCCCGCGCGCGACGCAGCAAGCTTCCCGCGCGGGTCGGCGCGAGCGGTCAGCGAGGGCTCAGAACGTGCCGAAGAGGCGCAGCCCCGCGCTGTCCGGTCCCGCCGTCGGGACCAGCATCCAGGCCTGATCGCTGTCCGCGTCGTCGCCCATCACGCCCTGGAGCAGGAAATAGATGCCGGCGCCGCCGACCGCCGCCGCGCTGACCGCGAAGACGAACTGGAGCACCTCGAGGGTGTCCGCCTCGCCGCAGAGGCCGCTCACCGTCGCGTAGCCCGCGTCGCTGGGCCCGATCGTGGCGCAGATGTTCTCCACCGTCTCGGGCTGGGAGGCGCGCGCCGTCACGAACGCCGGGTCGTTCTGGATCTCGTTGGTCACGCGGTTCCAGGACCAGATCCAGGTCGCCGCGAGCCCGACCGCCACCGCCAGCAAGCCCGCGCCGACGACGATCTCGGTCGGGAACGTGCCGCCGCCGCCGCTGGCGCCCGCCACCGCGTCGAGGTCCGCCTCCAGGCTCGCCTCGCCGTAGGGCTCGATCGCGACCTGCGAGGAGTAGGGTTCGAAGCCCTCCGCCGCGATGCGCACGTTCCGGGTGCCCGCCTCGAGGTCCGCCACCTCGAAGCGCCCCTCGGCGTCGGCGGTCCCGACCGCCTCGCCGTCGATGAAGACCTCCGCGCCGGGCTGGGCCACGATCCGCAACGTGCCCGTGCGCGGGGCGCCCGAGAGCGCGGCCACATAGCGTCGGACCGGCTCGCGCAGGTCGTCGATGTCGGTGCGGATGCCCGGGATCGTGTCCGCGACCGATTGCTCGATCTGGTCCGACTCGGCGTTGAACAGGTGCAGGCTGAGCGAGAAGTCGAACTGGTCCTCGGCGCTGGTGCGGCGCACATCGCCGTAGATCACGCGCTGGGTCGAGAGCGAGTCGGCGATCTCCGCCATGCAGCCGGGGTTGGGATCGTCGCAGCCGTGCGCGAGCGCCATCTGGGCGAGGGTGACCTCGCGCTCGGAGACCTCCCAGTCGCCGACCTGCGACGCGGCGTGGCGCAGCGCACCCGTGAGGTTGCGGGCGAACTCGTCGTCGCCGTCCAGAGATCGGACGCCGAGCACGATCACCGACTGGGCGTACGTCACCGCGGGAGCGAAGACGCACGCGGCGAGGGCGATCGCCAAGAAGGCGGCGGAGCGGCTCATCGAAGGGCGCTGCATCGTCGGGCCACCATACCGCTCGGGCGCCCAGGCCTTCAAGCGTGGAAGACTCGTGCCGAGATGGAGCCTTTTGCGGTCCCGGCGCGTCATAGGTATGCAGAGGAGGCGACCGATTGGGTCTGCGACTGTACGATTCGTTCCAGATGGACGCCCTGGCCAAGGTGTGCCCCAAGTGCGGGCGTCGTTACGACACCGCCGCGGCGTTCTGTCAGAAGGACGGCGCGCGCCTGCAGCTCACCGACGAGCAGCAGCCGGACCCGTACATCGGCCAGACGCTGCTGGATCAGTTCAAGATCGAGGAGCAGATCGGCGCGGGCGGCATGGGCAGCGTGTACCGCGCGCGGCAGACGACCCTGCATCGCGACGTCGCGATCAAGATCCTCCACTCGGAGCTGGCCGACAACCGGGACGCGGTGCGGCGCTTCAAGCGCGAGGCGCGCGTGTGCACGGCGCTGGACCACCCGAACGTGGTGCGGGTCTTCCTCTTCGGGCAGCTCGAGGACGGCTCGCTCTACATCGTCATGGAGTACCTCAAGGGCCGCTCGCTCCTCGAGGTCCTCCAGCGCGAGGGCGCGCTGCCGGTGCATCGGGCCCTCCACATCGCGACCCAGATCTGTGACGGAGTGGGCGAGGCGCACGCGCAGGGCGTGGTGCACCGCGATCTCAAGCCCGAGAACGTCGTGCTGGTGAACAAGGCGCGCGACCCCGACTTCGTCAAGGTGCTCGACTTCGGCATCGCGCGGGTCCTGTGGGGAGACGAGCAGACGGTGGCCACCCAGTCGGGGCTCGTCTTCGGCACCGCGCGCTACATCTCGCCCGAGGGGGCGGCCGGCGAGAGCACCGACGCGCGCAGCGACGTCTACTCGCTCGGCGTCCTCACCTATCAGCTGCTGTGCGGCGACACGCCCTTCGACGCGCCCTCGCCCGTGGCGATGCTGATGAAGCACATCCACTCGAGCCCGCCGCACCTGCTCTCGCAGGAGCGCGCCAAGCACGTGCCCGAGGCCGTGGCGGACGTGGTGATGCGCGCGCTCTCCAAGAACCCGGAGGGCCGCTACGACGACGCGCACGACTACGCGGAGGCGCTGCGCAGGGCGGCGGAGCTGGCCGGCTTCGAGGTGCACGTGCGGCGCCCGGTGGGTCGACCGTCGATCGGGCCGCCCTCGGAGCCCGGGACCGCGTCGGCCAGGACGCCGCCGAGCGTGACCGCCAGCGCGCCTCCGACGACGCCCACGCCCCGCATGGGGGAGCCCGCGCCGATCACGTCGGCCACGCTCGACGGCGCGCCGAGCCCGTGGGGGGACGAAGACGACCCGGCCATCCCGGGCCTGCCGCGGAGCCGCGCGCTCGGCGGCAACCTGAAGATGATCGTCGGCGCGTTCCTCATCGGCGCGCTGCTCGTCGGCGCCGGCTACGGCGTCTACGCGTGGGTCGACGGCATGGGGGACGAGGAGGCGGTCGACGTCGACGCGCTCGCCGCCCAGGCCCGCGACGCGCTCGGCCGCGGCGCGTACGACACCCCGCACGAAGAGAGCGTGCTCGGCCTGACCGATCGGATCCTCGGCGCGCGCCCCGCTCACGCCGAGGCGCGGCGGCTGCGCGCCGAGGCGGCCCGGCGGTTGATGCAAGAGGCGGCGCGACAGCTCGAGGACGGCGACCGCGACGCGGCGCGGGCCACGTACCTCCGCGCGCAGGCCCTGACGCCCGAGGCGCCCGCCATCGAGGACGCGATCGCCGAGCTCGACGCGCCGCCCCCGCCGCCCGCGCCGCCCGGCGTGCGCACCCGGCCGGCCCACGTCCAGGAGGACCAGGAGATCACCCTCGTCGCGGTGATCGAGCCGGACCGCGAGGTGGGCGAGCGCGCGCGGCCGCGCTTCGTGGTCAAGCGGGGGCGCAGACAGATCGGGCGCTCGATCGAAGGATCGCCCGATGAAGACGGCGTGCGCACCTTCACCGCCTCTCACACGTTCACACGCCCCGGCACCTACTCGCTGATCTTCCGCATGGGGAGCGGCGCCGATCGCATCGAGATGAGCACGGAGGTCGAGGTGCACCGCGATCCCGACCGCCCGCGGCCCACCCGTCGGGGGCAGGATCCCGATCCGCCGCCCGTCACGACCCAGGGCTCGGCGTGGCAGCCGCCGACCATCGCGCCGGCCTGGACGCAGACCCCGAGCCCGACGCCCGCGCCCGATCCGGATCCGCCACCGCCGCCCGCCCCGTGGACCGGCAGCGTGCTCTGATGCTACGACCAGCCCGTGCTGGTCTACACCGTCACCTGCGCGCTCCCGTCCGAAGAAGAGTGCGAGCGCTACCTCGGCTGGCTCGAGGACGATCACCTCGCGGACGTGGTGCGCGCGGGCGCCGTCTCGGGTGAAGCGGTGCGCCTCGACGGCGAAGGCGTCGTCGTGGAGACGCGCTATCGGTTCGCGTCGCGAGAGGCCTTCGCCGCCTACGAGCGCGGGCCCGCCGAGGCGCTGCGCGCGGAGGGCCGCGAGAAGTTCGGTCCCGACACCGGCGTGACCTTCACCCGCTCCGTCGGCGAAGTGCGGGTCGCGCGCGGCGGCTGACGTGAGCTCCGCCAAGCGCCCGAAGGCCGTCCTCTGGCTGACGATCGTCGCCGCGCCCGGGGCGCTCGCGATCGAGACCGCGCTCCGGAAGCTCCTCTTTCCCGCGGAGTTCGAGGAGGTCCGCGAGTTCCTCGAGCCGACGCTCACCCCCTTCGGCTGGGGGCTCGCCGCGTTCGCCGCGCTCGGCGCCGCGCTCGGCCTCGTCGTCCAGCGGCACGTGGCGAATCGCCGCCTCGCGCGGCTCCCCGACGACGCGACGGTCGACCAGCGCTATCGCGAGATCTTCGCGGTCTTCCTCCTGACCACCGCGGTCCCCCAGATCCCCGCGCTGCTCTCCACGTTCGTGTTCATGTTCGGCGCCTCGATCTGGACGGTGTCGACCGCGATCGCGTTCTGCAGCGTCGGCGTCGTCGCCCAGGCGCTGCGCGTGCCGGCCATGGCCGAGAATCCCTGAGGCGAGCGGGCGTCGGCTGGTATCATGCGGCCGTGGCGGAGCCCGAGCAGACCATCGTCCTCGCGTCGCGCTTTCGCCTCGACGCCCTCATCGACGGCCGGGGCATGGGGGATCTCTTCCTCGGCACCGATCTGGTCAAGGCCCGCCCCGTGGCCGTGCACATCCTCGCCGAGCGCTGGACGACGCACGGCCCCTCGGTCGCGCGCTTCCTCGAAGACGTGGCGCGGATCAGCGCCATCGGGCACCCCGCGCTCGTCCGCGCGATCGGGGTCGGCCGCATGCGCTCCGGGCGGTGCTATCGCGTGATGCCGTGGCTGGGCGCGGGACACCTCGCGAGCGTGCTCGAGACGAAGGGCCGGCTCGCCCCGGACGCCGTCGCCGCGCTGCTCGTCCCCGTCGCTCACGCGCTCGACGCGCTCCACGCGTTCGGGCGGGTCCACCGCGCGCTCACGCCGGCGAAGATCCACCTCATCCCGGTCGAGCCGTGGGTGCAGCTCGGCGGCTGGGGGCTCGGCCCGCTCATCGCCCCCGAGGGAGACGACGACGGTCGCCCGACCGGGGTCACCACGGGCCCGATGATGCTCGACTACGTCGCCCCCGAGTTCGACCGCGGCGCCGCGTCCGACCACCGGGTCGACGTCTACTCGCTGGCCGCGATCGTCTTCCGCGCCATCAGCGGCCGCGCCCCGTTCCCGGACGCGATGGGGCTGGTGCGCGCGCTCGTCGACCGTCAGACCCAGCCCGCGCCGTCGCTCAGCGCCGCGCTGCGCGCCCCCGTCCCGCAACGCCTCGACGAGGTCGTGCGACGTGGGCTCGCCCCGGATCCGGCCGAGCGCTACGGCTCGGCCAGCGCCTTCATCCGCGATCTCTGGCTCACGGCGAACGGGCTCGACGCGGACGACGACACGTCGCTCGACGAGGTCCCCGACGACGCGACGCGCGAGGCGGTCATGGCGAGCCTCCCCGAGCGTGACAGCCACGACCCCTTCGAGCGCGACACGAGCGAGGTGCTCGAGGCGCTGCCCTCCGACCGCATCGAGTCGGTGGCGGTGTCCACGATCATCCCGGTCGCAGGGGACGGGGAGACCACCGAGGAGGTCTGGATCGAGAGCGCGCCCACCCCGCGCGAGCCGCACGCGCCGCGCCGTGATCCGACGCAGGTGGGCCTCGGTGAGGAGCTCAACGCGGTGATCCGCGAGCAGCTCGAGCGGATCAGCTCGATCCCTCCGGACAGCCGCTGATCCCCTACGCGATGCGGCGCCAGCGCGCCTCTTCCGCCCGCTTCTCGGTCTGCTTCGCCCAGTAGCTCAGGCACTCGCGCTCGCGGCCACGCACGACGCGCCGTCCCATCAGCGGACCGCGGTACTCGGTCACCACCGTGGCCTGATCCTCGTGCCCCGCGTGCTCCCAGTAGACGACGACCCAGTCATCGGTCTTGCCGAGCTGGTGGGCCTGCGCCGAATTCGAGAAGAGGAGGGTGAGGTCCCAGTCGTCGCGGTTGACGTGCCAGATCGGGAGCCACCGCTCACCGGTCGGGTTGAAGCGACGCGGCGCGATCGTGGGCAGATCGCCGGCCGCGGCCCGCGTCCGATACGCCGCGTCCAGCTCGAGCAGGAGCGCGATGTCCGGCGCGTCCACGTCCGGCTCGGTCGGGACCATCATCGGCACGATCGGCAGATCGTCCGCCGCGGTCGGCGGCGGCGGCGGCGCCTCGCTCACGCGGCGCACCTTGCGTCGCGGCGAGCGGCTCAGCTGCGTCGCCAGCATGTCGCGGATGGCGCGCACGCGCCGCGGCCCGAAGCCCTCCACCTGCGCCAGGCGACCGTCGTGCGCGGCCAGCTCCAGGTCCTCGAGCGTGTCGATGCCCAGCTCGTCGTGCAGCCGGCCCGCCAGCGTCTCGCCCATGCCGGGCAAGGTCATCAGCGTCTCTTCGGGCGTGACCTCGCCGCGCAGCCGGTCGAGCTGCGCCCAGCGCCCGCGCCACGCCATCTCCTCGATGGCCCCCGCGATGGTCTTGCCGATCGTCGGGATCGCGATGAGGCCGTCGGTGCCCTCACGATCGAGGACCTCGACCGCGTCGCGCCGCATCCCGCGGAGCGTGGTGGCCGCCTGCTGGTACGCCCGCACCCGCCACATGTCCGCGCCCTGCCCGTGCAGGAGCTTCGCCATCTCGTCGAGCCGAGCAGCGATCTCGCGGTTCGAAGGGCGATGTGGCGCCGGGAGCACGTCTTCAAGGTAAGCCCAGTATCAGCCGCGGCAACGTATGGCAGTGTATCGCCACTGGCTTTGAAGAACGTGGGCGCGACCCTAGCTTCGATCCTGCTGTTCGATCTGGCCTGAGGAGAACCCCATGAGCGAAGACATCCGAATCGTCGGCATCGCCGGCAGCCTGCGCGAGGGCTCGTACAACCGCGCGCTCATCCGCGCCGCGACCGAGCTGACCCCCGACGGCGTGCGCGTCTCGCCGTTCGACCTCCGCGGGGTGCCGATGTACGAGGCGTCGCTCGACGGGGACGACAAACCCGAGCCCGTTCAGGCGCTGAAGGACGCCATCAGCGAGGCCGACGGCGTGCTGATCGCGACGCCCGAGTACAACTACGGCGTCCCGGGCGTGCTCAAGAACGCGATCGACTGGGCGTCGCGCCCCGGCTATCGCTCGCCGTTCCGCGACAAGCCCGTCGCGATCGTCAGCGCGTCGCCCTCGGCGCTCGGCGGCGTGCGCGCCCAGCAGCACCTCAAGCTGACGCTGCTCGGCATGGCCTCGGCGGTGTTCCCCTGGCCCGAGTACGTGCTCGCCCAGGCCTCCGAGCGCGTGCAGGACGGCGCGCTGAAGGACGCCCGCTCCCGCGAGATGCTCGGGGAGCTCCTCGAAGGCTTCGCCGGGTGGATCCGCGCGGTGCGGACCTACGGCGCCAACGCGAAGTGAGCGCTCAGAAGCGGCGGCCGCGCCAGATGGCGAAGTCGACGTCCTGTTGGGCCGCGTAGCGGACCTGGACGCGGATGAGCTCGCCGTAGGTGGCGGGCATCTGCGGGCCAGCGGAGAGCAGCACCTTGCCGGTCGCCTCGGCGTCGTTGGCCGCGCGGTGCGCGTCGTCGAGCGTGATGCCGAGGTGCTCGCAGATGTTGCCGAGCTTCGCGCTCACGTCCGGGTAGAGCTCGCGGATCCAGACGAGCGGGTCGATCCACTCCACGTCCGCCTGCATCGCGGGCGGGAGCGCCTCGCCCCAGGTCGGCTCGCCCATGCGCTCGAGCTCGGCGAGCAGGAACTTCTTGTCGAAGCCGGCGTTGTAGGCGACGGGCAATCGGCCCTCGAGGTGGGCGCGCATCTCCGCCCAGACCGCCTCGAAGCGCGGCTGGTCGGCCAGCATCTCGTCGGTGATGCCGTGCACCTTCGACGCCTCCTCGGGGACGGGGATGGTCGGCTGGATGAGCCAGTTGTGGCTCCCGGTCTGCACACCGTCGTCGAAGGTGACGATGCCCATCTCGAGCACGCGGTCCACCGCCGGGTCGAGGCCGGTGGTCTCGAAGTCGATCACCGCGAAGGAGGCGGTCGCCCACTCGAGGTCGGCCTCGAAGCCGCTCGCGAGGCCGCGCACGTCCATCGACACGCGCGCCTTGGCCAGCCGGTCGGCGATGCCCGGGTAGTGGCGCCCCGTCGGGAAACAGCCGCAGATCTCGACCTGACCGGAGCGCATCTCAGAACCCCGGACCGAGCGTGGCCGAGCGCGACGGGTCCCAGCCGCGGTTGGGCGCGACGAGGAGATGCCCGAGTATCTTCGAGGAGCGACCGGCCGCGGATGGGGCCCGTCCCGCCGGACAGGCGACGAGAGGGGTTTGGAGATGCGCTCTACGCACGCGACGACCTTCCCGCGAATGCGCGCGCGGAGCAAGCGGAGATCCGCTACACCTCCGTCGTGGCGGTCTACCGCGGACGTTTCGCGCCCTCTCCGACCGGGCCCGCGCACCTAGGCACCGCGCGCAGCGCGCTGATCGGCTGGCTGCGGGCGCGCGCGGCGGGGGGCGCCTTCGTGCTCCGCATGGAGGACCTCGATCGGCCCCGCGTCCGTCCCGGCGCGGCCGAGGAGATGCTCTCCGATCTACGCTGGCTGGGCCTCGACTGGGACGAAGGCCCCGACGTCGGCGGCCCCTTCGGCCCCTACACGCAGTCCGAGCGGC
The DNA here is from genome assembly GCA_040218145.1 of Sandaracinaceae bacterium. GTDB lineage: Bacteria > Myxococcota_A > Polyangia > Polyangiales > Sandaracinaceae > JAVJQK01. The sequence goes on from JAVJQK010000126.1 coordinate 72,286, forward strand.
TCGGTCGCTACCACGAGGTCCTGATGGAGCTCGAGGCGCTCGGTCAGACCTACCCCTGCACCTGCTCGCGGAAGGAGATCGCGGAGATCGCCTCGGCGCCGCACGGGGACGAGGGCCCCGTCTATCCCGGGCTCTGTCGCGACGGCCCCCGGCACCCGAAGCGTGAGCCGGCGACGCGCTTCCGCATGCCCGAGGCCCCGACCTTCGTCGACGGCTTCGCGGGCGAGATCCGCGTCGACGTCGCGGGGGACTTCGTCATCCATCGCAAGGATGGCGTGTTCGCCTATCAGATCGCCTGCGTGGTCGACGACCACGACATGCACATCACCGAGGTGCTGCGGGGCGACGACCTGCTCTCGTCGACGCCGCGCCAGATCGCGCTCTATCGGGCGCTGGGCTGGGAGGTCCCGGACTTCTTCCACGTCCCGCTCGTGCTCGGCGACGACGGCCAGCGCCTCGCCAAACGTCACGGCGCGATCGCGATCGCGGAGCTGCGCGAGGCGGGGTGGAGCGCGGAGGCGCTGGTCGGCAAGCTCGCTCACGGCGCGGGGCTGACCCCGAGCGACGCGCCCGTCTCGGCCGCGGACCTCGTGGAGCGCTTCGACCCCTCGAGCCTGCGACGCGAGCCCGCGTCCTGGTAGCGCTCCGGCCCGTCAGCGCTCGAGCGGCTCGGCGCGGTGCTGGTGCAGGAACAGGTGCGTCATCACGTACGCGCTCCCGACGACGTAGTGGGCGAGCCCCCCCGGAATGCTCATCACCCTGCGAATCATCTCCCGTTCCCTCCTGTGCGACCTGACTCCTCGTGAGCGCTGGCCGTCTACGAGAGACTCTGAAGGGCGAGTGTTTCGGGGGCGTTTCTTTCGGAGCAACTCTGCGTAAGAAGCCCGCGGCGTCAGCGCGACCAGCTGATCTCGAAGTCCATGTCGACCACCGGGACGCCGTGCGCCTCCCCGGCCGGGGTCGCGGTCGCCTCCAGCTTGCAGGATTTGGCGCCCGCCTTGGTCACCACCACCCGCACGTAGGCGTCGCAGACCGTCGCGTACCAGGGGAAGAGCGCGCGCGGCAGCCCTCGCGCGCTCCCCTCGACCGCGGACTCCGTCGGCCGCTGCATCTCCACGTCGGTGAAGTCCTCGTACTGACTGACGAGCCTCGGCAGGCGCGTGGCGACCGCCTCGGGGGACGCGAACGCGAGCAGCACCTTGTAGACGCCGCCCACGTCGCTCGCCGCCTGCGCTTCGCTGCGATGGCGCACGAAGTCGAGGAAGCTCTGCTGGGTCAGCCGCCCGCATGGGATGCCGGCCTGCGCGAGCGGAAAGACGTCGTAGAGGCTCGCCGCGAGGAAGGGCTGCTCGAAGAAGCGCCGCTGGGCTGGCTGCAGGGCGCCGAGCATCGCGTCGACCCCGCCTGGCACGTTCGCGGCCACGTAGTCGAGGTGTCCGCGATAGGCCATGCCCTTGATGCGGAACGGTGACTCTCCCGGCTCGAACGGGATGGACGAGAGCTCTCGCGAGCCATCGTTGACGAAGCGCAGAACCACACGGACCCCCTCGCGTCAGGGTACCTCAACGGCCGGGCGACGCCGACGGGGGGCGGGATCGACCACCTCCGGGGGAGCGCGGCGGCGGAAGGCTTCATAGAGCAGCAGGCTGCCCGCCACCGCGACGTTCAGCGAGTCGAGGCCGTCGCACATCGGGATGCGCACCATGCGATCGCAGGCCGTGCGGAGCGAGCGCTGGAGCCCGCGGCGCTCCTCGCCGACCGCGAGCGCGCATCGCCCCTCGAACGGCTCAGCCCGGAAGTCGCGGACACCCTCCGCGCTCGCGCCGATCACCGTCACGTCCCGCGCCCACCGCGCGAACGCCGACGGAGAGGCCCGGTGCATGGGCAGCGTGAAGACCGCGCCCATGCTCGCGCGGACCACCGCCGGATCGTACGGGTCCACGGCGTCGCCCATCAGGACGAGCCCGTCCACCCCCGTCGCGCGCGCCGTCCGGAGCAGCGTGCCGAGGTTGCCCATCGAGCGCAGCCGCTCGGCCACGAGGAAGAGCGAGCCGTCTCGAGGCAGGGGCCGCCAGCGCTGCCGCACCACGCCGATGAGGCCGTCCGGCGAGGCGCGCGCGCTCAGCGCGGTCATGCGCTCGCGCGAGAGGCGCACGACCGGCGCCGTCGTCGCCCCGACGAGGCGGCGCGCCATCGGCCCGCGGCAGAGGGCGGGGCAGAAGAGCAGCCCCTCGACGACAAGGCCTGCGTCCCGCGCGCGCCGCACGAAGCCGACGCCGTCCGCGACCGCGAGCCCGGTCTGATCCCTGAAACGGCGCTCTGCGAGGAGCCGGGCGCACGAGGCCTCGAGATGGTCGGAGGAGAGAGGCGTCCCCGTCATGCGGTCGGGGAGGCGGCCTCCGGTTCGAGAGAGAGAAGAGCAGTGTCTGGTTTCATCGGGTGGGCGCCATCAGCGCCAATGCAAAGAACGCGGCATACATCAGGAAGACGCCGCCGAAAAGGACGCCGCGGTAGACCAGGGTCGCACCGAGCGCCCACTCCGTGCTGCAGCGGTGGGTCTCGCGGATCCCGACCGTCTCGAGGGTGAGCATCCAGAAGAAGCCGATCACGCCGACCAGCGGGATGAACGACCAGACATACGGCGCGTTCGCGTAGGACACCGCGCGGAGCGTGTCCTCGAAGCCGCCCTTCGTCCGCTTGAAGATCGCGAGGAAGCCGTGGGAGCACGCGGCGGCGATCACCATGCTGAGCAGCGCGTTCGGCGGGCCGATCAGCAGCGCGAGCGGGCTCATCCCGGCGAACATGCAGCCATACGCGCCGAGGAACGCGCCGATGGTCGCCCCCTCTCCGGGCACGACGAGCGCCATCACGCCGCCGCTCAGCGCGAGCAGGAGCCCGTTGACGACGTAGCTCAGCGCCAGCCCGATCGTGGACGACAGGACCCCGTGGGCGACCGCGCCGAAGCTGCTCGCCTGCGTGGTCGGGGTCCGATGGAAGCGCTTCGGCTGCAGCATCGCGAGCTTCACCGTGCGCCAGTAGGCGTTCCAGTTGCCGAGCTCCTTGCGGCGCTCCCACGGGATGGGCTCCCCGAGCCCCGTGGCCGCGCAGGCCTTGCAGACCTCGCGGTCGAGCAGCGCCGAGAAGACGCACTCCTCGCAGCCGAACGTGCCGCAGCGCGTGCAGGTGAACGTCGCCTCCACCTCGTGCACGCCGCAGAGCGCGCCCGGAGGGATGGCGTCCGGATCGCTCAGAACTTCCCGGTCACCGAGAGGAAGGTCATCTTGTCGTTCGTCTCGCGCAGGCGGGACGACAGCGTCTTCACGAAGTTCCACAGGATCTCGTAGGCCAGATCCTTGTCCAGAAAGAGCAGGTCTTCCAGGGCGCTCTTGGTCAGGACGAGGAGTCGGCAGCGTTCGTGCACCCGCGCGTCGGCGCTGCGCGGGAAGTCGTCGATGAGGGACATCTCACCGAAGGCGGCTCCGGCCCCCAGAACGGCCAAGGCCTCCTCACCCATTCCGGAGACCTCACGGCTGATCCGCACCTTCCCGTCGAGGATGAGGTAGAGCTTGTCGCCCACCTCGCCCTCCTTGAAGATGATGTCGCCCAGGCGATAGCTCTCCTCCGAGCAGATCGCCGCGATGCGGGCGATGCCGTCCGGGTGGATGCCCGCGAACAGGTGGACTTTCGAGAGCGTCTCGGCGACGTCGGCCATGAATCGAGATGGTATCGACCCGGGGCCGCCGTCGCCAGAAGCGCGCTGTCTCTCTAACTCTCGGTCAGCTCGTTCTCGGCGAGCCAGCGCTCCGCCTCGATGGCGGCCATGCAGCCGGTCCCGGCCGCGGTGACCGCCTGACGGAAGACGTGGTCCTGCACGTCACCGCAGGCGTACACGCCCTCGCGGTTGGTGAGCGTCGAGTCGGGCTTCGTCACCAGGTAGCCGTTGTCGTCGGTGTCGAGCCAGTCGCGGAAGACCTTCGTGCTCGGGATGTGGCCGATGGCGACGAACATGCCGGTGCACGGGATGACCTTCTTCTCGTCGGTCTGGGTGTTGTGCACCTCGATCCCCGTGACCTCGCCCTTCTCGACGTCGAGCACCTTCGTCACGACGGTGTTCCACTCGAAGGCGATCTTCGGGTTCTTGAGGGCCCGCTCCTGCATGATCTTCGACGCGCGCAGCTCGTCGCGGCGGTGGATCACCGTGACCTTCTTGCAGAGCCCGGCGAGGTAGAGCGCCTCTTCCATCGCGGTGTCGCCGCCGCCGACGACGGTGACCTCCTGGTCCCGGAAGAAGTACCCGTCGCAGGTCGCGCAGGCGCTGACGCCCCGGTTCTTGAGCGCGTGCTCGCTCTCGAGCCCGAGCCAGCGCGCCGAGGCGCCCGTCGCGATGATGATCGCGTGGCCGACGTACTCGTCGTCGCCGACGTAGACCTTGTACGGCCGCTCGGAGAGGTCGACCCGGTCGACGTCGGCGGTGATGAGCTCCGTCCCGAAGCGCTCGGCCTGGTCGCGGAACTTCTTCATCATGTCCGGCCCGGTGACGCCCTCCGGGAAGCCCGGGTAGTTCTCGACGTCGGTGGTGAACATGAGCTGCCCGCCCGGGATCATCCCGTCCATCATCTGCCCTTCGATGCAGAGCGGCTTGAGATTCGCGCGGGCGGCGTAGATGGCGGCGGTGAGCCCGGCGGGGCCGGAACCGATGATGATCACGTTGCGAGGCATGGGTCTCCGAGAAGTGATGGGGCTCTTCGAGAAAAATGTCGAGCCCCGCTGCGCGCACGAAAAACACCGTTCGAGCCTGGGAACACCGGGTTTTTCCGACCGGGCTCTAGCCCAAACGGGGGGCGGTGCGCAAATGATCTCGGGGGTGGGCTTGACGTAACGGGCCCGCTACACTGAAAATCATAACGCTATCGCCCTTTTGGGTCCCCACGTCGGGGGCTGAGGGGAGGGGCGACGTGTCTGGAGGGGGGCCTTGCTGACACAGAAGCAGCTAGAGATCGTGGAAAGACTCATCGAGGTCGATCCGATTCGCAACTATCCGCAAAGGGGAGCGGAGCAGGTCGCGAATCTGATTGGGGCGAACGCGTTTCGCCTGGAGCTCGATGACGACGTGCACGAAAGTGAGCCGGCGCCAAATGGGCCGGCGGCCATATCGTTGACGCTCGAAGGCGGGAACGAACGGCTGGGGACCCTCCATCTGTACGGGATGCTGTCCGAGGACGACAAGCAGCTCGCGAGATGGGGTGGACGGATCCTCGGCAAGACGTTGCGTTGCTGCCAGAGACTCGACGACAACAACACGCAGCGTACCTACGAGGACGTTCAAGCGATGCTCGCAAAGACACCGCTGACACCTCGGGAGCGCGACGTGGTGGGCCGCCTGCTATCGGGTGCGTCGACACGGCAGATCGCGGAGAGCACGGGTCTCACGGTGGCAACCGTGAACACGTACTTGAAGCGCATCTTCGCCAAGCTCGGAGTGCACAGTCGGGTGGAGCTCGTTGCCCGCGTCACCGGGACGCGGGGGGTGGTACCGCCTGGCCCAAAAGCGAAAAGCGAGGGACCTCAGCCGTGACGACGGCAGAGATCTCTTCGCACACCTGAACACGTTCCCCATTGCGGATGCCCGACGGGGCCCGCGTGCTCGATAGAGTCCCAGTTCGGCGATGGTCGAGACGGCGAGAGCCGTTTCCCATCGCCGAACGTCGTTCCGTCCTCCCAACCCGCCGAAGGGGACTGTGGTAGGGGACGGGCATGCCGAACGACTTCTTCAGCGGCGCGCTCCGCACGATCCAGGAGAACTGGCTCACCTGGCTGACCGGCCTCGCGATCGCTCTGATCATCGTGTTCCTCGGGTGGGTGCTGGCCCGCCTGGCCGCGAGCGCGACCCGACGCGCGATGCATCGCACGCACGCCAAGTCCCTCGCCCCGATGATGAGCACCCTCGTCAAGGTCGCGGTGCTCGCGACCACCTGCGTCACCGCGCTCGACCAGATCGGCTTCGACGTGACGACCGTGCTCGCGGGCGCGGGCGTGCTTGGCCTGGCGATCGGCTTCGGCGCGCAGACCCTGGTCAAGGACTGCATCAGCGGCTTCTTCATGGTCGTGGAGAACGTGCTCGAGGAGGGCGACTGGGTCGACGTCGACGGAAAGTTCGGCAAGGTCACCTCGGTCGGCCTCCGGCTCACCCAGCTCCGCGCGTTCGACGGGACCCTCTGGCACGTGCCGAACGGCGAGGTGAAGATCGTGGGGAACCTCAGCAAGGAGTGGGTGCGCGTGGTGGCCAAGGTCGGCATCGCCTACGAGGCGGATCTGGGGAAGGGCCTGAAGGTGCTCCAGCAGCTCGCCGACGAGTTCCGCGAGAAGCACGCCGAGCTCTGCTACGAGGACGACCCGCCCGTGGCGCAAGGCGTGGTGAGCCTCGATGACTCCTCCGTCTCGCTGCGCCTCGTCGCGCGCGTGCGGCACGGCCAGAGCGGAGATCTCTGGCCCCTGCAGCGCGAGCTCTTCCGGGCGATCAAGGAGCGCTTCGACGCCGAGGAGATCGAGATCCCGTTCCCCCGCCGCGTCGTTTATCACAAGACCGAAGAGGGCGACGGCGTCCGCGTGGTCACGGAGGCGGCGTGAGCGACCCCCTGACCGACCCCCTTACCCACCCCCTGACTCACCTGGACGAGCAGGGCCGGGCGCGCATGGTCGACGTCCAGGACAAGGACGTCACCGCGCGTGAGGCGGTCGCCAGCGCCCGCGTCCGCATGCAGCCCGAGACGCTCGCGCGGTTGCTCGGCGGAGAGACCCCGAAGGGCGACGTCCTCGCGACCGCGCGCATCGCGGGCATCCAGGCGGCGAAGCAGACCCCCTCGCTCATTCCTCTCTGTCATCACATCGCGTTGACGAGCGTCGAGGTGACGTTCGAGCCCGACGCAGACGGCGAGCGCATCCACGTCCGCGCCCTCGCCCGCGCTCGAGACCGCACCGGGGTCGAGATGGAGGCGATGACCGCGGCCAGCGTCGCGGCGCTGACCCTCTACGACATGCTGAAGGCCATCGACCGCGGCATGGAGATCGAGTCGGTCCGGCTGGAGGAGAAGAAGGGCGGCCGCTCCGGCCACTGGGTCCGAGGTTGAGCCGCTTGTGAGCCGCCCGCGGGGCGCCATATCCCGCGTGCGGAGCCCACGTGATCCTCGGCCTCACCATCGCTGTCGTCCTCCTCGCGGTCCTGAGCCTCGCGCTCGGGTACGTGCTGTGGTCGCGCTCGCGCATTCAACGCGGGGTCTGGGCGCGTCTCGATCCGCAGGACACGTCGCGCGACGGCTTCGCGCGCATGGTCGCGCACCTCTCGCTGGGCGGCCTGGTGGAGGGCAACGCGGTGACGCTCCTGGAGAACGGCGCCTTCTGGGACGCGCTCCGCGAGTCCATCGCGACCGCCGAGCGCTCGGTTCACTTCGAGACCTTCCTCTGGAAGGCGGGTGAGCTGAGCGCGTCTCTCGTCGACGCCTTCTGCGAGCGCGCTCGGGCCGGCGCCGACGTGCGCCTCATCGTCGACGGCGAGGGCGGCAAGCTGATGAGCGACGACGAACGCGAGCGGCTGCGCGCGGCCGGCGTGGATCTCCGGCTCTATCGCCCGCGCCGCTTCGCGCATCTCGGCAGCTACAACGGCCGCGATCACCGCAAGCTCGCGGTCATCGACGGTCGCCTCGCGTTCATCGGAGGCCACTGCGTCACCGACGAGTGGACGGGCGACGCGCAGGACCGCGAGCACTTCCGCGACATGACCATTCGTCTCGAGGGCCCGGTGGTCAATCACGTGCAGGCCGCGTTCTCCGAGAACTGGACCGAGGTCAGCGGTCGCCTCCTCGCCGGTGAAGACCACTTCCCCGCGCTCGATCCCGCGGGAGAGGCCAGCGTGCACCTCGCCTACCTGGGCGACGCGAGGCGCGTCTCGGCCGTCAAGACGCTCCACGTCCTCGCGATCGAGTCCGCGCGCGAGTCGCTCCTCATCATGAACCCGTACTTCCTCCCCGACGACGGCGCGATCGAGGCGCTCGGCCGCGCCACCGCGCGGGGGGTGAGGGTCCGCGTGATGACGCCGACCCTCGAAGCGACCGACAACCCGCTCGTCGTGCACGCCATGATGCGGGAGCTGCCCCGGCTGCTGGACGCTGGCCTCGAGGTCTACGGCTACGACCGGACGCTGCTCCATCAGAAGGTGCTCTCGGTCGACGGCTGCTGGTCGGTCGTCGGCTCGGTGAACTTCGACCCGCGCTCGTTCGAGATCAACGAAGAGATCGCCGCGAGCGTCTTCGATCGAGCCCTGGCGTCGAAGATCGAGGCGGCGTTCGACGCCGACGTCGCGCACTGCGTGCGGTACGGGCTCGAGCACGCGGAGAAGCGCTCCGTCGGGTCGCGGCTCGCCGATCACCTCGCCTGGGGGGTGCGTGGCCAGCTCTGAGCTGCGGGTCGTCACCTGGAACATCCGCACCGGCCGGGGCCTCGACGGGCGCGTGGATCTGGACCGCGTCGCCCGGGTGCTGGCCCCCCTCGACGCCGAGGTCGTCGCGCTGCAGGAGCTCGACGTAAGCCGGGCGCGAACCCGAGGCGTCGACCAGCCGCGCTGGCTGGCCGAGCGCCTCGGCATGCACGCGACCTTCTGTGGCGCGGTGGAGGACGCCGATGGTGGTCGCTATGGGCATGCGCTGTTGACGAGGCGCGCGCCCGAGCGCGCCGACGTCACCCTGCTCCCCCGTTTGCCGCTGCGGGAGCAGCGCGGCGCGATCGACGTCGACGTCCACACCTCTCTCGGCCCCGTCCGCGTGCTGAGCGTGCACCTCGGCCTGCTCGAGCTGGAGCGCGTGCTCCAGGTCCGCCCGCTCACCGCCATCGCCCGCCGCGCCGAGCGCCCCATGGTGCTGCTGGGCGACCTGAACGCGAGCGCGCAGATGCCGTCGATGCGCCTGCTGCGCCGCGCCTTCACCGACGCCTCCGCCCGGACGCCCGCCCACACCTGGCACGCGCGCTTCCCGGTCCGACGCCTCGACTACGCCCTCATCCGCGGCCTGCGCAGCGTCGGCAGTCGCGTGCTGTCCGAAGGCGACGCCGCGCGCGCCTCCGATCACCTCCCGCTCGCCGTCGATCTCCGAACGGAGCCGCCCTGACTTCGTGGCCCCGCTCCATCACGCACGCGTGGTAGTGTTTGCGACATGCATGTATCACGAGTTGCGTTGGTCGTGACGGCGTCTCTCTGGCTCTTCCCTTCACTCGCGATGGCTCAGGCCACCAACCCGCCAGATGTGATGAACCTGGAGGACGGCACGTTCCTCCGCGGAACCATCGTGGAGCGGAACGCCGAGCGAGTCGTGTTCATGCTGCCGACGGGTGAGGTCCGAACCTATCCCATGGATGAAGTGCGGTCGGTCGGACCAGTGTCCGCGTCGCTGGAGCCTCAGCCCGTGGCGCCCGTGCCAATGGCGTCGGAACCCGCCACGCCGGAACCCGCCACGCCGGAACCCGCCACCCCGGAACCCGCGGCGCCGCCGGCGGGGGTCGCTCCTCAGCCACCCGTCTCCGAGGGGGTCGCGCCGCCGCTGTCCCCGTATGACGATGCAGATGCGTCCAACGAGACGGCCAGGATCCGCGTCGTCACGGACCAGGAGGGGCTCTCCCTGCAGCGGATGAGCGGAAGCGGCACCTTGTCGGTGATGGGCGGCGGCGCCCTGGGCACCGCGAGGGTCGACACCTTCGATGTCATGTGCAATGCGCCTTGTGACATGGACGTCGAGCCCGGTACTTATCAGTTCGGCGTGGCGCAAGGCGACGGGAGCGCCCTCCGCGCGGGAGCACCCATCGACCTCCTCTCCGATACGACCCTGTCGATCGCGTTCGACGACCGGAGCCGATTGCGCGTGGGTGGCTGGTTCATCTACGCAGCTGGGGCGGGGGGCGGAGCGGCGCTCGTAATGGGCGGTGTGCTCCAGGGCCCCGGCATCATCGACGTGCCCCTTCTGGTGACCGGTATCGTCATCGCGCTCGCCGGTTCCATCACGGGGCTCGTGCTGGCCTTCCTCGGAGACGTCGCGTCGGTCGACGTGATCGACGCTGAGGGCGTCCACTTCTGAGGCCGATCACAGGCTGAGGCGTGCGCGGATGGTGCCGGTCCACTCGCCCACCGTGGGCCAGTAGTCGAGGTCGGCCACCATCGCGATCACCGGCACCTGAACGCCGACGCGCATGCGGAAGGCGGCGTCGGGATCGCGGTCTCCGAGCTGTCGGAAGACGACGCCGGTCCCCGCGAGCACGCCGGGGAGCAGGAGCACCAAGGGGGTGGCGGCTTCGAACACGACCGACTCCATGATGGAGTGGAAGTCGGTCTCGAAGGCGGCGGAGAGGAAGAAGAAGTCGGTGATGCCGAGCTCGTACGAGGCGGCCATCGAGAAGCGCGCGTCCTCATCGGTCTCCTCCAGGCGCATCGCGGCGCCGACGTAGAGGGCGGGGCCGCCGGGCTGGAGCGGGAGGTCGCTCGGGGCGTCCGGCTGGAGAGACAGGCCCACCGCCGCGTTCGGGACCTCGCGCGCGACGACGCCGTGCACCTCCTCACCGGCCAGGGTCACGCGCACCCGCCCGGCGTTTCGTGCGTCGACGCGGACGGGGCCGCGCACCTCGACCGCAGGGCCCTCGACCAGGACGCCGCTCACGCCGTCTCCGCTCCGGCGAAGCTCCCGGGACTCCCCGAGCAGCACGTGCCGCATGACCATGGGGGACATCATCAGGTAGAGGCCGGACGCGACCCTCGTCTGAAGGCCGCGGGAGGCGTTCATGTGCACCGAGACGCGCTCTCCACGCCCGAGCTCGAGCGGCGCCTCGAGCGGTGCGCCGTCGCCATCGATCAACGTGACCGCGCCGGCCTGGCTCTCGGCCTGCTCGAGCCGGTCCAGGCGCACGGGACCGACGGCGACGAGCGTGAAGCGGGCGTCGACCTCGCAGCGCCCACCCGGCGCCGGGTGCCCGGACACGTCGCAGGAGACGGTGACGGAGACGTCCTCGAGGGCCGCGTGTCCGTTCGCGACGAGCGCGGTCAAGGGGACCGGGGGCGCGGGAGGAGGCGGGGCCGCGGCGGCGAACGCGACGCTCGGGGAGACCCAGAGGAGGAAGCAGACGAGGCAACGCATGACAGCCCAACGCACACGCGGGTCGCGGCTTACACGCCGCCGCGTCTCTTCTGCACGATCGCCTTCAGCTGGTCGAGCTCAGCGCGGCCCAGCTCCCGGACGACGACCAGCGCGGCGAGGTAGGCGAAGAACCCGGCCGCCAGCGCGCCGAGCGCCGTGAGGCCCGTCTCGTGCGGGACGAAGCGCGCGACCGCGAAGCCGACGCCGCCCGCCAGCAGGCCCCGCAGGGCGGTCAGGGGAGGGATGAACGCGCCGAACGCGCGCCAGACCGCGAGGCCCACCAGGAGCAGCGCCACGCCGGTCCCGAGGCTCGTGCCGGCCGCGGTGGCGATCAGCGCGTCGTGCCCGTCGATGCCGGCCAGCGGGATGGCCAAGCGGGTGGCGACCAGCACCACCACGAGCGAGATGACGGCGAGGATGGCGGCCAGCCCGGGTCGGCCGCCGCCCGTGAGGATGGTCGCGCCGATCACGAAGAGGGCGAACGCGACCATGCCGAAGACCAGGACGCCCAGCGCGTCCGCGCCCGCGAGGTAGGCCTCCGGGTAGGCGATGCGCATCACGCCCGACGCCGCCCCACCGATGGGCGTCGCGATCGCGAGCAGCACCAGCAGCGAGAAGCGCGTCGCGCCGTGGATGTAGCGCTTCGTCGCCTCCTGGTCGCCGAGGCTGGTGGCCCGGCTGACGAAGGGGAACACGATGAAGGTCACGCTGAGGATCAGCTGATACGGCACGAACGCGAAGGTCTGCGCGGCGCGGTAGTAGCCCGCGAGCACGTCGGCGACGTCGGTGGCCGGATCGCTCGTCATGCCCTGGGCGAGCGCCAGCTCGGTCGCGGTGCGCTTGAGGACCTGCAGATCGATCTGGAGCATCCCGTTGAGCGCGGCCTGGTAGAGCCAGATCGGCGCCATGAAGACCAGCCAGCGCTTCAGCGGGATCTCACCGCCCGACTTGCCGAGCCCGACCACGACCAGCCCCACCAGGAGGATGCCGCCCGCGGCCAGCCCGAAGCCGCCCATCGCGCCCAGCGCGCCGATGCCGAGCGCGGCGCCGCCGAGCAGCCCCGCCGTGCGCAGGACCGAGAAGGTCATGTCGAGGCGCGCCTGGTGCGAGAAGCGCCGCCGCCCGTTCAGGCTCCCGACCAGCGTCGCGTAGAGCGCGTAGGCGAAGACCACACCCCCGGCGATGCGGATCAGCGGCGTGAGCGCCGCGTCCAGGAGCGCCTGCTCCGCGATCAGCGGCGCGGCCAGCGCGAGACCTCCGCCGAGCGCGGTGCCAACGAACAGCTGCAGCAGCAGGCCCTGCCGGAGCGTCTGCCCGGCGCGCGTCTCGTCCTCGCTCACCAGCTTGCTCACCGTCTGCACGGTCGAGGCGACGAGCACGTTGTTGAGGATGGAGGCGGCGCCGAAGGCCACCGAGAACAGGCCGAAGACCTGCTCGGAGCCGAAGAGCCGCGGGAGGGAGAGGGCGACCGCGTAGGCCGTCACGATGAAGACGATCTTGCCGGACGCGACCCAGACCAGGCCGCGCCCCGCGTGACGCGCCTCTTCGCGCTCGCTCTCGGCCTCGTTGCCCAAGGGGTGGCGGTTGTACCTCGCGTCGCGTCGCCGCGCCGCCGCTCTCTTGACACGGCCCCGCCTGGGAGGCGCCAATGCCGTCGTGGCTCGCGGCGACCAGCGCGACATCTTTCGTGGCCGCCTGATCCTCGCGGGCGTGCTGCTCGGCGGCGTCCTGCTCGTCGGGGGCGGCGGCTATTACGTGCTCGGCGAGGGCCGCTGGAACGCCGAGGAGATCTTCTACTTCACAATCATCACCCTCAGCACCGTCGGCTTCGGCGAGACCCTGCCGGGGATGAACGACGTCCCCTACGCGCGCCTGTGGACGATCTTCTTGATCATCATGGGCAGCGGGACCCTGCTCTACTTCATCTCGACCCTGACCGCCTTCATCGTCGAAGGTGACATCCAGGGCGCAATCCGGCGAAACCGCATGCAGAAGCGCATCGACCACCTCTCGGGCCACTACATCGTGTGCGGCGTCGGCAGCACCGGCATCCACTGCGTCGAAGAGCTCATCAACACCCACACCTCGTTCGTGGTGATCGATCGCGACGAGGAGCGGCTGCTGACCCTCGCCGACAAGTTCGGCCACCAGCACTTCCTCTACGTGGTCGGCGACGCGACCGAAGACGAGATCCTGATCAGCGCCGGGCTCGACCGCGCGGTGGGGGTCATCTCGACCCTGACCGACGACAAGGACAACCTCTACGTCACCGTCACCGCCTACCAGCTGGAGCGGAAGCGCGCCGAGGCGGGCGAGTTCCGCATCGTCTCGAAGTCCATCGACCCCACCGCGCGCGGCAAGCTCCTCGCGGCCGGGGCGACGCGCGTCGTCTCTCCGTCCGAGATCGGCGGCATGCGCATGGTCAGCGAGATGGTGCGCCCCGCGGTGGTCGAGTTCCTCGACCTGATGCTGCGCGACCCCGAGAAGAACCTCCGGATCGAGGAGGTCTCGATCCCGGACGAGTCGCCGCTCATCGGGGTGCGCCTGCGCGACACCGCGATCCGCGCGCGGACCAAGGTCCTGGTCATCGCCGTGAAGCACGGAGGCGACGAGCCCCGCTACACGTACAACCCGGGGCCCGACCTCGAGATCGAGCACGGGATGATCCTGATCGTGCTCGCGGAGACGGTCGAGATGAACAAGCTCCGCGACGGGATCTTCGACGGCAGCATCGGTCGCCTCTGAGCTCCGCGTTCACGCGGACGGTTGACATCGTGTCATCCATTGCCAAGTTGTGCCATGCGGACGCGGAGTGAGCCGACCGAGCGTCACGGCAATCCACTGTTATCGTTGGTAATTCTCAGGGGTTGACCCCTACCTTCGGGTGATTAGATTCGGCCGCGCCCCCTCCGGGGTGCCACTTCTACGCGGGCCTCCTCCACCCCGAGCGGGCCGCGCGGATCACCACCGTCATCCCTGCGACTTGCCGCGCGGGCGCCTTCGTGAGAAGGGCCCTGCCGAGCAAACCGAGAAGGAATCAGAGTATGGGGAAGATCATCGGAATCGACCTGGGCACGACCAACAGCGTCGTGGCCGTGATGGAGGGCAAGGAGCCCAAGGTCATCGTCAACGAGGAGGGCGACCGCCTGACGCCTTCGGTCGTCGGCTGGAGCGACGACGGCGAGGTCCTCGTCGGTCAGATCGCCAAGCGCCAGTCCATCACCAACCCCGAGGGCACCATCTTCAGCGCCAAGCGCTTCATCGGCCGTCGCTTCGACGAGCTCGGTGGTGACGAGAGCCGCGTGCCGTACAAGGTGATGCGCCGGGAGAACGGCGACGTCGGCTTCGAGGTCGACGGCAAGCAGATGGCGCCGCCCGAGGTGAGCGCGCACGTTCTGCGCAAGCTCAAGCGCGCGGCCGAGAACTACCTCGGTGAGACGGTCAGCGAGGCGGTCATCACCGTCCCGGCGTACTTCAACGACTCGCAGCGCCAGGCGACCAAGGACGCGGGCAGGATCGCGGGCCTCGAGGTCAAGCGCATCATCAACGAGCCCACCGCGGCCGCGCTCGCCTACGGCCTCGACAAGAAGAACGACGAGCTGATCGCCGTCTACGACTTCGGCGGCGGCACCTTCGACATCTCGATCCTCGAGGTCGGCGACAACGTCGTGCAGGTCATCAGCACCAACGGCGACACGCACCTCGGCGGCGACGACGTCGACGACAAGATCATCGAGCACCTGATCGCCGAGTTCAAGAAGGACACCGGCCTCGACGTCTCGAGCGACAAGATGGTGCTCCAGCGCCTCAAGGACGCGGCCGAGAAGGCGAAGATCGAGCTCTCGAGCAAGCTCGAGACGACGGTCAACCTGCCGTTCCTCACCGCCGACGCCTCCGGGCCGAAGCACCTCAACGTCAAGATGAGCCGGGCCAAGCTCGAGTCGATGATCGACGACCTCGTCGACCGGACCCTCGAGGCGCTCAAGCGCGCGCTGAGCGACGCGAAGAAGTCCCCCGGCGACGTCGACGAGGTCGTGCTCGTCGGTGGCTCGACCCGCATCCCGCTCGTGCAGGAGAAGGTCCAGAAGTTCTTCGGCAAGGAGCCTCACAAGGGCGTCAACCCGGACGAGGTCGTGGCCATCGGCGCGGCGGTCCAGGGCGGCGTGCTCAGCGGCGACGTCACCGACATCCTGCTCGTCGACGTCACCCCGCTCAGCCTCGGCGTCGAGACCCTCGGCGGCGTGATGACCACGCTCATCCCGCGCAACACGAGCATCCCCTACAGCACGGGCGAGACCTTCAGCACGGCCGAAGACAGCCAGACCAAGGTCGAGATTCACGTGCTGCAGGGCGAGCGCGCGCAGGCGCGGGACAACCGCACCCTGGGTCGCTTCCACCTCGAGGGCATCATGCCCGCGCCCCGCGGCGTGCCGAAGGTCAAGGTGACCTTCGACATCGACGCGAACGGCATCCTCAACGTCACCGCGCAAGACGAGGCGACGGGCAAGGACCAGAAGATCACCATCACCGCGAGCTCGGGCCTCAGCGAGGACGAGATCGACAAGATGGTCGAAGAGGCCTCCGCCCACGAGGAAGAGGACAAGAAGCGCCGCGAGGCGGTCGAGCTCCGCAACAAGGCCGACCAGCTCTGCTACAGCATCGAGAAGGCCCTCGTCGACGCCAAGGACAAGCTCCCGGCCGACAAGGTCGCCAACATCGAGCGACAGGTGGCGACCCTCCGCGAGTCCATCGAGAAGGACGACACGGACGCCATCCGCACGCAGACCGCCGAGCTCGAGGCCGCCATGGGTGAGATCGCCCAGCAGGCCTACGGCGCCTCGGCGCCTCCCGGCGGAGCGCCCCCCGGCGCCGAGCCCCCCAGCGGCGGCGCGCCCCCCAGCGGCGGCGACGACGACGTGATCGACGCCGAGTTCGAAGAGACCAACTGAGCCTCCCGGCTCTCCCCCGCGACGGCGCTCTCATCTCTGGTGAGGGCGCCGTTCGCAATTGATGGGCTCGCCGTGGCCTCCTGTCGGGAGTCCCATGCGTACTGCTACTCTTGCGGTTGCTCGGTGGTGAACAGAGCGTGTGCAGGCGCTCGCCTTCAGGGCAGGCGCAGTAGCGTGCTTCATGCGAGGCAGGTAGAAGACATCATGGGAAGATGCGGGCATCTGCCGTGGGACAGCGACGCGGCTCTCGACTCCGCCTCTACTGAGCTGCGCACGCTCTGTGAGTGGGTCGAGAGCGTCCTGTCGAGACCGCTCGGGCCGAACTCGACCGAGGCTGACCTGTCGCTAGCATTCCTTGCGTGCGACTTCCTCTGCAGGCTTGCTCCCTACTGGGAGTGTGAGGGCCTCGAAGCCGCCATGGACTCAGCGTTCCTTCGGCTCGATGAGCTCCAGCATTTCCCCGACGGCTTTGTGCGTGATCCGTCCTACCTGCTGAAACTCAGGAGTGCATTCGAGGCGTACCGAGACGCCGACCCACTGCGCATCGAGGGCGTCCCGCTGCCACCGGGCTCACCACGTTGACGGGCACTACCGTCCCATGCGCTCCTTACCCGCCGGGCTTGTGCATGCCCTGGCAATGGAGCCTCTGAACTCATGCCATTCGACATGTCCCAGATATCTCGAGCAGTCCGAATAGCTGCCGCAAGAGAATGGAACGACCCTGGCTCTCTGTCGAACGCTGTCTCGGCGTCTGTCCCCGAAGATGCCCGTGAGGGCTTCGTGGTTCTCGCTGACTTCAGTGGAGTGTGCGTCTTGGACCCCCGGGGTGTGTTCCGTGCTTTCGAGCACGATGGCCGCGCTGAGGTGGAGCAGTTGCGCTCTTCTATCCTACGAAGTGCTTTGCTTCGTCTCAGCGAGACATACCCCGAACTGGCGCAACTTCTGGTGAGCTCAGGTGTGTCGTCCCGGAGAGAGCGATACACACAGGAATGAATCTGTCCAACTGGTATGTGAGCGTGTTCTCTCGTCCGAAGTGCGGGCGACCCCACCACGAGGGCGCGGACCAGCACTGCCGTCGCCTCGACTTCGCGCTCTGTCCCTGAGCTACCTCGCGTACAGCGCGTCGAGAGTCTCGAAGAAGGCGTCGGCTCGCATCCACCGGTCGAGGGGGGCCTCGTGGCGATCCGGGTCCGGCTCGCCTTCGGTCACGTGCAGGCGGACGCGCGGCCCGCGCACCTGGACCTCGAGGCGGGTCGAGCTCTCGCGCGCGGCGCTCTCCCCGGCCCAGGTGGGGGGCGGCACCTCCTCTTCGGTCTCGAACGAGCGGCACCACACGTCCTGGCGGCTCTCGCCGCGGCCGCCGAGGTCCACGCGTGCGCAGCGCAGGGCGCCGTCCTCCTCGCGGCAGAGCGCCGCCCCGTAGCCTACGCCCACCGAGGAGAACGAGGCGAAGCAGTCCGGCCCCGTCTCGCCCTCGGGTGGGTCGAGCAGCATCTCGGAGCCCTCCTCGAAGCGCTCCTCGTAGCGGAACAGGAGCCACCCGTTCTCCAGCCGCGTCGCCTCGCCGCCGCGGAGCTGACCCTCGCCGCTGTGGCCGTGATCCGTGTTGTCCTCGATGTGCTCGAGCACGAAGAAGACCGCGAAGCCCTCCGCGCGTCGGACGGCGAGCAGGTAGCTCACCTCCTCGGTGGGCGCGGTGACGTAGCTCTGCGAGAGCCACGCCGCCTCGGGCACGTCCCCGGAGCCTGGTACCCGGTTCAGCACGTCGACGGGGCTCACGCACTCGTCGCATTCGCCGGTGAAGCGGCACTCCTCGTCGGTGCAATCGCGGGGCGCGGCCAGCCGCTCGACCAGCGCGTCGACCGAGTCCACCGGGAAGCCCTCGCCGGGCCGCCGCTCGACCCCCGACACCGCGCGCAGCCGCTCGCGCACTACCGCGCTGTCGCGCAGCTCGAGCGACTCCTCGTAGTACGGCTCCGCCTCCGAGGCGTCCTCCTGGCGCTCGAGCAGGCGACCCATGTTGTAGAGGCACATCGCCGCGGGCTCGACCAGCCGCGGAGGCAGCCGGCTCGTGTCGCCGTAGAGGCTCAGCCCGCGGTCCAGGTGCCGCTCCGCGGCGACCGCGTCGGCGTCGGTCAGGAGATAGCCCAACTCGCAGTGCAGCCTCGGATCTCGCGGCGCGAGCGCGACCGCGGCCCGGAACCGCTCGATCGCCCGCTCGTTCTCGCCCGCCCGGGCCGCCGCCCGACCCTCGCGCACCAGCCGCCGGGTCCGCTGCGTGGTCGCGACCGGCGGCGGCGTAGGCCTGCCCGTCGGCTCGACCTCCGCCGGCGCCCCCTCCTCCTCCGCAGCCGGCGAGGCCGCGACCTCCTCGGCCTCCGGGGAAGGCGTTGGCTCGGCGTCGGGCTCGTCGCAGCCACCGAGCACCAGGAGGGCGACGAGGAGAGCGCGTACGGCGGTCATGCGGGCAAAGTACCACGCACGGTACACGCCCCGCCCGAACCGATCGCTCCTCAGGTTTTCAGCTCCGGCCGGGCTGGCGAGCTCCCGGCTCCGTCCCGCGTCTGGTGAGCCCGAGCGCTCGCGGCGGCTCTGGCCGCTGGAGCGCGTACTGCGCCTCGCCGATGCCCTCGGCGAGGGTCCACCCGCGGACGTCGGTGTGCACCCACGCGTCGATCGACCCGAACCACGCCACCTCGCCACCCCGGCCTCCTCGAACAACGCGCTCAGCTGCAGGTGCGCACGACTCCGAGCTCGGCACCGGGGCTGCGCGCCCACGCCCTGGGGACGGTCCCATTCATTCATCGAAGTCCCGGGAGTGAGACGGTCCACCGTCTACGCCGCTCGACGGCGAGCGCGACGTCGAGCCGCGAGCGCCTCTCGCCCTGATGAGGGACGTCACTCTGCAATTGGTTCATCCACCCCTTTTTGGCAGTCGTCGGTTGGTGTACGGTGATTGCACAGCACCGTGGGGGTGGATCATGCGCTCGACTAGCCGGGTAGTTTTTCTCGTCAGTCTTTCGGCCGTCCTGGCCGCTTGCGGAGGCGAATCTTCGCCTACCGACGGCGGGGACGCCGCCCTGATGGACGGTGGAGGCGAGCTCGGAGATCGAGCCGTCGCCGGCTGCGGTAACGGCACGCTGGAGCGCGGTGAGGCGTGTGACGATGGCAACGTCGAGGACGGAGACGGTTGCAGCGCCGACTGCATGAGCGACGAGTCCTGTGGCAACGCGACCCTCGACTCCGCGGCCGGTGAGCTCTGCGACGATGGCAACACGGATGACGGAGACGCGTGTCGCGGCGACTGCCTCTCCGACTACCGCTGTGGAAACGGAGTCGTCGATACGACGAGCGACGGGGC
This sequence comes from Sandaracinaceae bacterium, assembly GCA_040218145.1. GTDB lineage: Bacteria > Myxococcota_A > Polyangia > Polyangiales > Sandaracinaceae > JAVJQK01. The sequence continues at coordinate 91,761 of JAVJQK010000126.1, forward strand.
GGACTCGGACGAGGTCTGCGACGACGGCAACACGGTCAATGGCGACGGGTGCAGCGCAGCGTGTGACTCGGACGAGAGTTGTGGGAACGGCGTCGTTGATCTCGGCGCGGGTGAGGTCTGCGATGATGGCAATACCGTGGACGGTGACGAGTGCAGCGCCGACTGCTCCGTCAGCATGCTCTGCGGCAATGGGATGCTCGATGGCAGCGAGGAGTGCGACGACGGCAACAGCTCGGACGGTGATGGCTGCTCCTCCAGTTGCCTGAACGAGCGCTGTGGCAACGGCCGGGTCGACGCTGGCGAGGAGTGCGACGACGGCAACGCCGACGACGCCGATGGTTGCACCGCGAGTTGCACTTTCACCTGCTCGGCCGATGCCGACTGCGACGACGCCGATATCTGCAACGGCGTGGAGACGTGCACGGATCCGGGCACGGACCTCAGCCGATGCGTCCCTCCCTCTGCTCCCGCAGCCGACGGCACCAGCTGCGGAAGCGGGCTCATCTGCCTCAGCGGTGGCTGCGTCTCATCCGCTTGCGGTGATGGCTTCACCGACGGCTCGGAGCAGTGTGACGACGGGAACGCGGTGGACGGAGACGGCTGCGAGAACGACTGCACTTTCACGTGCTCTTCGGCTGCCGACTGCGATGACGGCAATGTCTGCAGTGGGGCCGAGACGTGCGCCAATCCCGGAACCGCGGCGAGCATGTGTGCGGCGGGAACCCCTCCGAGCGATGGAACGAGCTGCGGGGGAGGGCGCATCTGTCGTGGCGGTACCTGCGCCATGGCTGGCTGCGGGGACGGGGTCGTGTCGGGCGCCGAGGACTGCGACGACGGGAACACGACGAGCGGCGACGGATGCGATGCCGACTGCACGTGGACTTGTAGTAGTGGCGCGGACTGCAGCGACGGGAACGCGTGCAACGGCGCCGAGACTTGCAGCTCACCCGGCACCCTGGCGAGCCGATGCATGGCGGGGACGCCGCCGTCCACGGGGACGAGCTGTGGGGCCGGACGTATCTGCGTCGGGGGTGGCTGTGTCGCCGCGCGCTGTGGAGACGCCATCGTCACGGCGCCCGAGCAGTGCGACGACGGCAACATGGTGAACGGAGATGGATGCCAGAACGACTGCACCTGGACCTGCTCGGGCGCCGCGGACTGCGCTGACACGAACGCCTGCAACGGCAGTGAGGTTTGTGCGAACCCGGGCTCTCTGATGAGCCGTTGCATGCCGGGGACGCCGCTCGCCGATGGGGCTGCCTGCGACCGTGACATGATGCCTGGCACACGGGACATCTGTCGCGCATCGAGCTGCGTCGCCTCCGCCTGTGGTGATGGGTTCACCGACGCGGGCGCTTCGCCGCCCGAGCAATGTGACGACGGGAACACCGTCGGGGGAGATGGTTGCAGCTCGACCTGCCAGACGGAGGTCGTGGTGCCGACCGGGTTCCGGATCACCTCGCTCGATCTCATCTCCCCGCGCATCGTCTACAACATCCCGTTCCGCGGCTGTCGCGACCTGACGGAGACGCCGACCGACATCCCCTTCTCGGGCCCGTTCAGCGTGAACATGGCGCTTCAAGACGAGATCGACTCGTACGGCCTCAACATCGTGAATCTGTTCCGGCCGCTGCAGCCGTCGGTCGCCACGAGCCCCCTCGACCTGCACCTCAACGCGGACTGCATGATGGGGTCGCCGCGAGACACCTGCGGTCCCGACGCGACGCCCGACGTGATCATGACCACCGCGAACAACATGAGCGCCGGGACGTGCTTCACACCTGTGGCTGCCGACGTGAATACTCGAGCTGGGACGCCGGCGATGTACTCGCCGACGGTCAACACCGTCGGCGGTCCTTGTTATGTCACCAGCGAGACCAACCTGTCAGTGACCTTCGACGTCTCGGGTAGCGCGCTGATCGTTCCCCTCCAGCGGGCGCGCATCGCCGCGACCTACAGCGGCTCGCCCCCCAATCGCCTGATCACGGGAGTCGTCACGGGGTTCATCACGGACCGCGACGCGGCCGACACGACCGTCACGCTGCCCTTCGTGGGGACCGTGCGCCTCTACGAGATGCTCCAGGCTGCGAACCGGTCCACCACGGACTCGATGGGCGCCACGGTCAACGACACCACGTGCAACCTCAACGGTGGCCCGATGGAAGACGATGGGGACACGATCACCTCGGGTGGCTCGACGGTGAGAGGGTTCTGGTTCTTCCTCAACTTCGAGGCAGATCTGGTCGACTGGACCGGTCCTTGAGGCGTGGGAGGGCGGGCCGCAGGTCCGCCCCCCCGGGCTCACCGCGGAATCCGTAGCTCCCAGACGTCTCCGAGGATGCGCGGCCCGCCGCCGAACCCGAGGCGGCCTCTCCAGCCGCCGATGATGAAGAGTCGTGCGTTCGGGGCGGTCGAGTCGTTCGACAGGAGCGCGATGTGGTTCGCGCGGCCCTCAGGTACTGCGTCGTCGTCTGGGCTCGGGGTCAGCCCCGTGAAGCTCACGGTGCTGCCGCTAACACCGACGGAGTAGAGGTCCGCGAAGTAGGTGGACCCGCTGCTGCCGCCGAACAGATAGCTCGGGCTGCCGTTTGCGATGGAGTGCCCAGCGCGAGCGGTCGGCACGTCGCCCGCCGCCGTCAGCGTTTCCCACGATGGCGTACAGGTCTCGAGTCGGTGGGCATCGATGCTCGAGCCGCCAGCGCCGCCGATGATGATCGCAGCCCCGGAGGTCTCCACGAGGATCGCCGTCCCCGCTCGCGCCGACGGCGGCGTGCCGGCAGGGGACAGCGATGTCCATTCACAATCGGTGTCCAGGCTCGCGCATTGCATCGTGCTGACATCGTTCGTGGCGCCTCCAGGCGTCAGCCCACCGAAGACGGTCAGGTCTCCCCCGCAGCCCTCGAAGAAGGCGGCGCCGCTTCGAGGAGCAGGGGCGGTCGCGCCAGGCCGAAGCGTACGCGCGATCCACTGAGCCCCGTCGAGGCGCCACGTCGTCGTGTCGACGAAGCCGGTTGGGCCATCCGCGCCGCCGAAGAATGCCAGTAGCGGTGTGAACTCGAATGGTGTCGCGACGACGTCTACGAAGGCCCGTGGAGCCGGGAGTCCCTCGGCGCCGTCGGGGACGACTGCGAGGCGCTCGAACCCGTCGAAGGGGCGTCCTCCCGCGATGTTCGCGGTCCAGGTCTCACCCCGAGGAGTGTCCGTCCGGTCGACGCCTCCGAACACACGGAGGTTCTCCTCCGTGACGATCCCCATCGAACCATGGAGGGGGCCGAGGACCTGGGTTCCGTGAGCGTGCACGTCATCGAGCGAATCCGCCGCGAAAGGAACTCCGAAGAGCTGATACTCCGCAGGCGAGAAGAGCCCGTCCTTCCCCGGGAAGTAGAGCCAACGCTCCGCTCTCGTGTCGTTGAGCAGGTAGCCCAAGAACTTCCCATCGATTCGCGGATCTGCGAGCGCCCGTTCCACCACGCTCATCGTGGCGAGATCCAGGGTCCAGAAGCCGGAGACGGAGCCGCTCGCGTTCACACCCCCGCCGAAGAAGATCCGCGACCCGTCGGGCGTGATGGCAGCGGCGAGCGCCGCGGCGGCGCGGGGGAGGCGCACCGAGGTCTCCACCGCACCCGACTCGATCGCATCCAGGTGAAGACGGTGAACCAGATCGGAGGGCGACATGGTCATGAACGACTCACCGCCTCCGAGGACGTAGACCTCTTCCGTTCCGGGGACGCGCACCCACGAGCCGAAGCCGAGCGCGGCGGGCTGAGCGCTGGCGACCCGACGCGTCATCCCGACGGCGCCACTCACGTCGATCTCGTAGAGATCGGTGGCCGTTCCACTCTCGTCGGGTGCCGAGACGATGATTCGATTTCGAGCCTCGTCGAAGACGGCGCCCAGCGCAAAGAGCGCTGGGACCTCTCCTTCCAGGGTCACTTCGCGCCAGGACTCTCGACCGCGGTCGGCCACGTCGAGCTCGAACAACGAAGCGCCGCTCGTCCCCGACGCATCCATGAAGAAGATCCGCTGGCCGACCGGGTCGAACAGGCCCTTCTGGGGGACGTCAGGCTGAAACTGAGGACCGGTCGCTCGAAGCCGGACGAAGCGATCTTCGAGCAGATCGTGTTCCCAGAGGTCCTGTCGCGGAGAGCTCGTCGTGCCGACGCCGAACAAGACCCGCTCGTGACGAGGGTCGTGGGTGATGAACGTGACGCTGCCCCGGTCAGGCCAGTGCTGGATCCAGCGCAGGGTGTTCTCGACCACGACCGCGTCGCCAGCGTCCTGTGGGTCGGACTCATCCGTTCCGTCGGAAGCGGTCGCCTCGACCCGAACCGCCGCTCCCACGGGAATCGTGTCGAGCAATGGAAGTCGGCTACCGGTCGCGCTCGCGGGCACGTCGTCGACCAGCCACCTGTAGCGAATGTTGACCGTGTCTCCGTCCGCATCGCGGGTCTGGCCCGGCATCGCGAAGAGGATGTCTCCGGAGACGGGGCGGTAGCTGCTCAGACCCACCGTCTGGAGGGTCGGTGCCGTGTTCTGGATGACGACCTCGGCGCTCCCGGGCACGCCTCGTCGATCGTCGATCGTCACCGGGGTGACTTCGACGCGCCAGGTCTGATCTTTGGCCGTCGCGTCGTTGGAGACGGTGGCGGACTCGTTCGACGCGTCGGCGCCGTCCACGAGCCATCGATATTCGTAGCGGATGGCGCCGCGATCGAGCGGATCGGTGCTCTCGGTGTCGATGGACGCCACCAGGTCGTCGAGGGTGCGCGCAGGGTCGGGGCCGATCGAGACCACGGGCGTGCTGGGCGCGTCGGGGCCCGCGTCGGGCGGCTGCATCGCGTCGGGGCCGGCGTCTCGGGGCCGCGCGCCGGAGTCGCCGTCGCCCACGAACTGGCCGTTGTCGAGGAGGAGGCTGCAGCCCGCCAGCGAGCACGCCAGAGCCAGTACCGAGAGACGCTTCACCATCGCACCCATCACCATCGGACCCACCCCGTCGCTCCCGCGCCATCCGCCGTCACCCAGGGGCTGAACGCGGTCGCCTGTTCGCTGCCCCCGCCCGAGCTGATTCCGATCAACAGGAGCGCGAGCCCCGCCGCGACTCCCGCCGCCCCCACCCCGAGGCCGATGTCCGCGACCAGCGCGAACGTGTCGGCCGTGGCGACCTCGTCGGCCGTGCAGCTGCGGGTCGCGCCGCAGCCGCTCTGGAGGGCGTCGTGCTCCGCCAGCGCCAGGCCGCCGAAGACGCCCATGGCCACGAAGCCCGCGGCGCCGACCCCGAACGAGATGAGAGAGGTGGTGACGAGCCCTTCGTCGGGCCCTCGCTCCACCAGGACGGTCTCCCGGACCACGGGCTCGTCGTTCTCCCCCAAGCGCTCGGCGATCTCCTCGAGGAGACCATCGACCTCGCCGCGGTTCTGGACGAGCTCTCCGCCCTCGTCGAGATAGCGGAGGAAGGCGGTGCGAGCCTCTTCGTACTGACCGGCGTCCTTCAGGCACTGACCCAGGTTGTAGAGCACCACGTACTGGCGTTCCTGGCCGTCCATCAGGTCGTAGACCTGATGAAAGAGCCGCGCTGCGTTGGCGTATTCGTGCGCTTCGTAGGCCTCGAGCGCCTCCGCGAACACGACCCGAGCCCGAGCGACCGGGTCCGTGTCCTCCTGCGCCGCCGCGAAGCTGGCGTTCAACGCGACGAGCGCCGCGAGCACCAGAGCTGTCTTCCGCATCGTTCCCCCTCGATTGGTGAGCTTACACTGCATCGCGCGGAGTTCGGTCGAGTTGTCGACGACGTCCGTTTTCGCTCAAGCCGCGCGCCCGACCGCCGTTCTCGGGGGCGTGACCCGCCAACGCTCCATCGCGCCGACGGTTCGTCCGCCCGGCATCGGAGGACCGTCCGCGCCGCTCCTGCCGACGTGCCGTCCGCCCGCGCTCGGACAGAAGAAGGCGTCGTCCGGGGTGCACACGGCGCCGCGGAGGCGGAAGCGAGACAACACGCTGGTGCACGAGGGCGCCCGCGTCGGGGACAACCGCTTCGAGCTGATCCGGCCCCTCGGCGACGGCGGCATGGGCAAGGTCTGGCTCGCCAGGCACCTCGGGCTGCAGCGCCAGGTCGCGCTAAAGGTGCTGCATCGGCGCGTGCACGCGCAGGACGACCTGCGGAGGCGCTTCGAGCGCGAGGCGGTGGCGATCGGCCGGCTCCGCCACCAGGGCATCGTCGACGCGCTCGACTTCGGGGAGCTGTCCGACGGGCGGAAGTTCCTGGCCATGGAGTACGTGGAGGGCGAGACGCTCGACGCCATCGCCAAGCGCCTCCGGCGGCTGCCCTGGCGGGACGCGCTGCGCGTGGGCGTCCAGGTCGCGGACGCGCTGGCCTGCGCGCACGAGCACGGGGTGATCCACCGCGATCTCAAGCCGGACAACCTCATCGTGGAGGGCGGCGACGTCGCGTCGGGGCGCACCCGCATCCTCGACCTCGGCCTCGCTCGAGTGGAGAACGCGGTCGGGCTCAGCGGGATCTCCGACCACAACATCGCGATGGGCACGCCGAGCTACTCGGCCCCGGAGCAGCTGCTCGGTCAGCCCACCGACACGCGGGCCGACGTCTACGGGCTCGGCGCCGTGCTCTACCGGCTGATCACGGGGCAGCCCCCGTACTCCGGCGCCAGCTTCGAGGAGGTCGCCGAGAAGATGCACCGGGGTGACCTGGCGGCGCCGAAGAAGGTCTTCGCCGATCCGTCCCGGCCCAAGGCGCTCGACGCGCTGCTGATGCGATGTCTGGCCCGCGATCCGGACGCGCGACCCGGCTCGGCGATCGCCCTCGGTGACGCGCTCCGGGCCATCGAGACGCCCACCGTGCTGCCCTGGCGTCGCTACGCGGTCGGCGCCTTTCTGGTCTCCATCGGCGTCGGCGCGGGGGTTGGCGCGGCGATCCTCCTCGGCGGCTGAGGGCGGTTCCCGAGCGGGGCTTTCGACCCCAGACACCTCGGAACGATCCCTACGGGCGCCCCGCGAGCAGAAACGATAGACTCGCGGGCGGACGGCTCAGAAACGATTGAGCTTTTGGGGTCGTCCAATGACTGATGCCCGCCTTCGACATCCCCTTCGTCGGGACCGTGCTCCTCGGCGCGGTTCTCGTCAGCGCCAGCTTCACGTTCGCGGTCAGCGTCGCCGCGGCCCGAGGGCGGCCGCACCTGCTCCGCTCGGCCCGCTTCGGCACCTTCGCGACCATCGCGCTGGTCGCCTGCGCGGTGTTCCTGCTGGCCTACGCGTTCCAGGCGCACGACTTCCGCATCCGCTACGTCGCCCGCTACAGCGACCGGTCCATGCCAGCGATCTATCTGTGGACGGCCCTCTGGGGCGGCCAGGACGGGTCGCTGCTCTGGTGGACCTTCCTGTCGTCGCTCTACATCGGCGGCTTCACGTGGTGGATCAAGGACAAGTACCGCGAGCTCCAGCCGGCGATGTTCGCCACGCTGATGAGCGTCATCGCGTTCTTCGTGATCCTCCAGCTCTTCGCGGCCAACCCGTTCCAGACCACCTTCGGGGCGCCGCCCGCGGACGGAGAGGGCCTCAACCCCCTGCTCCAGAACTACTGGATGGCCATCCACCCGCCCGCCCTCTACATGGGCCTGACCGGCTGGTGCGTGCCCTTCGCGTTCGTCGTCGCGGCGCTCGTGACGGGGCGGCTCGGAGAGGACTGGATCCGCGGCGCGCGCCGCTGGGTCCTGCTCGCCTGGGCCTTCCTGAGCCTGGGCAACATGCTCGGCATGTTCTGGTCCTACGAGGAGCTCGGCTGGGGCGGCTACTGGGCGTGGGACCCGGTCGAGAACGCGTCCTTCCTGCCGTGGTTGACGGCGACCGCCTACGTGCACTCGGTGATGATCCAGGAGCGCCGCGGCACCTTCCGCGTGTGGAACGTCTTCTTGCTGAGCATGACGTTCATCCTGACCATCTTCGGCACCTTCCTGACGCGGTCCGGGCTCATCGCCAGCGTTCACTCCTTCGCCCGGTCGGACATCGGCATCTACTTCGCGTACTACCTCGTGCTGCTCTGCGCGTCGGTCTTCGCGCTCATCGCGTGGCGCCTGCCGGATCTACGCTCGGGACGTCGGCTCGGCTGGGTCTCCTGGGCCATGGGCACGCTCGTCGGCGTGTTCTTCGGCGTCTTCCTCGTGATGGCCGACGTCGCGGTCTCGTGGTGGTCGCGCATCGCCGTCGCCGTCGTCGGCCTGGTGTTCGTCGCCCTCCTCAAGGGCATCGAGTCGCTGCGCCTCGACGCGCTCGGCATCAAGGCGGAGACGCACCACGAGCGGCGCGGCTTCGAGTCGCTGCTGTCCCGCGAGTTCGCCTTCCTGAGCAACAACTGGATCCTGCTCGCGATGGCGATCTTCGTCCTGCTGGCGACGACCTTCCCGCTCATCAGCGAGGCGCTCCGGGACGAGACGGTGACCGTCGGGCCCGAGTACTACAACTACTGGATGGTGCCCTTCGGTCTGGTGCTGCTCTTCCTCACCGGGGTCGGGCCGCTGATCGCCTGGCGCCGCGCGACGGGTAGAAACCTCGTCAAGGCCTTCACCAAGCCGGGCTCGCTCGCCCTCGCCGTCGGCGTGGCTCACCTCGCGCTGGGCTCGATGATCGGCTTCCCGGCCTGGGTCGAGCCGAGCGAGATCTACGACACGTTCACGGGCGAGGTGCTGGCCTCGATCTTCGGCATCATGCCGCTCTTCTCGAGCACGCTCTGTGCGTTCGTGCTGGGCACGGTGATCCAGGAGTTCGCGCGCGGCGCGAAGGTGCGCATGAAGAGCAAGGGCGAGAACGCGCTCCTGGCGCTGTTCGAGCTCGTCTCGCGCGCGCGGCGCCGCTATGGCGGATACACGGTGCACGTGGGCATCGTGCTGATGTTCTTCGGCTTCACCGGCGCGGCCTACGACCTCGAGCAGGAGGCCAGCCTCGCGCCCGGCGAGGCGTTGGACATCGGCGGCTACCAGGTCCGGTACGACAGCGTGCGCATGGAGGAGGACCCCTCCAAGCGCATGGTCTTCACCGACATGACCATCCTCGACGAGGGCACCGAGGTCGCCCACGTCGCGCCGGCCAAGTTCATCTACCGCAGCCACCCCGAGATGCCGACCACCGAGGTCGCCATCCGTACCACGGCCACGCACAACCTCTACGTCATCATGAGCACGGTCGACCCGGAGACGCGCCGCGGCACGTTCCGGGTCGTCAAGCAGCCGCTCGTGGTGTGGATCTGGATCGGCGGCGCGGTCCTCCTGCTCGGCGTGTTCATCTCGGCCATGCCCAAGCTCTCCGAGGTGCTCGGCGAGGTGAAGGCGCCCGGGGCCAGCCGCGCGGCGGCGATGGCGGCGATGCTCCTGCTCGTGCTCGGGGGCGCGCTCGGCGGTCTCGACCCACCCACGGCGCACGCGCAGGCGGAGAGCTCGAGCTCCCTGCACGCGGGCACCGTGGTCATCCGCGATCCCGAAGAGCGTCGGCTCTTCTCGCGCCTCCTCTGCGAGTGCGGTGACTGCCAGCGCCTGCCGCTGTCCACCTGCGGCTGCAGCTGGGCCGAGGGCATGCGCGCCGAGCTGCGCGCCCGCGTCGATCGGGGTGAGGACGCCACCGCGCTCATCGAGGACTACCGCGACCGCTTCGGCTCCCAGGCCATCGCGATCCCCTCGGACGAGGGCCTCGACCGGGCGCTCTGGGCCGTGCCCATGGCGGCCATCTTTCTCGCCGGCATCGCGCTGGTGATCCGCGGCCGTCGTCTCGCGCGCAAGGGCGCGGCCGAGACCGCCGCCGCGGCGGACGAAGACGCGGAGGCGCCGTCGGAGTACGACGACCGTCTCGACGACGAGCTCCGCGAGCTGGAAGGCGACTGAGCGCCATGAGCGACGAGCGAGACGACGCGCCCCCGCGCGTACCCCCAGTCGTGTGGATCGGCGCCGTCGGCGGCGCGATCGGCGCCGGCGTGGCGATGATCAGCCTCCCGAGCGGAACTGGCGCCTTGCCCGCCCTCTTCATCGGGCTGGCCAGCGTGATGCTCCTGCTCGCGCTCGGCGCGCTGTGGCAGAGCGTGCGCACCGCGCTCGGCGGCGGCATCACCTTCGACCCGAGCGCCGACCCGCTCCTGCCCGAGCGTCAGCAGCTGCTCGAGGAGAAGGCCACGCTCCTTCGCGCGCTCAAGGACATCGCCTACGAGCGCGAGGTGGGCAAGATCTCGGGCGACGACTTCGATCGACTGAACCGCGCCTACCGCCGCCGCGCCAAGGAGGTGCTCCGGGCGCTCGACCAGGACATCGAGCCCTACGTGGAGCGCGCGCGTCGCATGGTCGCCAAGGAGCTCGACGAGGAGGACGCAGGTCCCTACCGCGACGCCCGGCGTGGCCCGAAGAAGCGCAAGAGCCCGGCCGCGAAGACGCCGGTGAAGGCCGCGCCCACCGTCGACTGTCCGCGCTGCGAGACCCCGAACGACGAGGACGCGATCTGGTGCAAGTCCTGCGGCGAGCGCGTGGCCCCCGTCGAGTGCGAGGCGTGCAGCACGATGAACGACCCCGACGCGAGCTTCTGCAAGAAGTGCGCGGCGCCTCTGGGTGCCGAGGCGTCCGAGGACGACGAGGACGACGAGGCGGCCGAGGAGGAGCGGGCATGAAGTCGCAGACCGCCTTCGTCTGGCTCGCGCTGCTCACCTGCGCCGGCGTCGCCCAAGCGCAGGAGGGGCTGCCGCCCGGGCACCCTCCCACAGGTCAGCCCCCGGCAGACCAAGGGCTTCCGCCTGGCCATCCGCCCGCGGGCGGCGGGCAGCAGGCGCCGGCCGGCGACGCGCAGCGCGTGTCCCAGGCGCTGCGTCCGCCCACCCTCGCGACCGCCGCGCCGAGCGCCGACGTCCCGGTCGGGAGCATCCGGGTGCGCGTGGTCGACGCCAACGACCGCCCCGTCGCGGGGGCCACCGTCGACGTCGGCTCGCTCGCGCAGGGCGAGCGCTCGCGCCACAACGGTGAGACCAACGCCGACGGCGTCTTCGTGTTCGAGGACCTTCCCACGGGCTCGGGCCAGGCGTACCGGGTCAACGTCCCCTTCAACGGCGCGCTCTACAGCAGCGACCCGTTCCAGCTCCCCACCAACCGCGGCTTCGACGTCACGATAACGCGCCTGCCGGTCACGCGGGACCCGCGCTTCACGTTCTTCCACGTGTTCCGCGTGATCGTCGAGCAGCGCGGCGAGCGCTTGCACGTCATTCACCAGGCGCAGCTGACCAACGCGGGGAGCGAGACCTTCGTCTTCCCCTCGGAGGGTGCGCGCGCGGAGCTCCCGGAGGGGGCCACCGCGTTCCAGTTCCAGCGCGTGATCGGTGACCAGCGCGTGGAGGAGATCCCGGACGCCAACGCCTACGCGTTCCGCGGCTCGATGCCGCCGGGCACGATCCAGCTCGCGTGGGCCTACGACCTGCCCGTCGACGGCGAGAGCCTCGACATCCCGGTGGAGATCCCCTTGCGGTTCTTCGCGCTCCAGGTCCTCGGCGAAGCCCTGCCGGGGCTCCAGATGGACGTCGACGGCATGCCGGCGCCGCGTCGGCTCGACCCCGAGGGAGCGCCCTGCGAGAGCAGTCAGCGCACCGAAGGCTGCGCCTGGGTGACGATGGAGCGCCGTGGGCCCGAGCAAGCGGAGCTGCGCTCGATCGTCATCGAGCTGTCGGGGATCCCGGGGCCGCCCAACATCCGCTGGGTGGCGGTGCTCGTCGCGCTCGCGTTCGCCTTCTTCGGGATCGCGTGGGCGACGGTCCGTCCGCGGATCGATCCCCGGGCCGAGAAGCGCGCGCGCCGCAAGCGCCGTCAGGCGCTGCTCGACGAGGTCCGAGCGCTCGAGGAGGAGCTGGGCGCCGGGGAGATCGGCCCCGAGTATCACGCGAAGCGTCGAGCGGCGCTGGAGCGCGAGCTCGCCGTGCTCCTCTACCGCGAGGATCGCGACGCCGAGGCGGACGAAGACGAAGCGGAAGAGGACGCCGCTCCGTCGCCGCGCCGGACCGGTGCGTGGGGACTGAGCTTCGTCGCCGGCGCGGTGATGACCTACGGCGGGGCGAGCGGGATGCTCCAGTTCCGCAACCTCGAGGGCAGCAGCTGGGTCGTGGCGGCCTTCGGCATCCTGCTCGTGGTGATGGCGATCGTGCGCTGGACGGCCGAGCGTCGACGCTGACCGCAGATTTCTCCGGAAAAGCGTCAGTCTCGGCGGTCGGCGTGCGTCCGAGGCTCCATGGCGCCGGGATCGCGTTGATCGCGCTTCGCCGGCCGTCTACGTTGGGCCGCCCCTCGAGCGTGGGGCTGGCCGAGACGTGAATCGAACGTGAATCGAACAGTGAGAGACGACGATGGCATCTGAAGGGCTCAACAAGGTCATGCTCATCGGAAACCTCGGGATGGATCCCGAGATCCGGTTCGGGCAGAGCGGGAACGCGGTGCTGCGGATGCGCCTCGCGACGACCGAGCGTTACATGACGCGCGGCGGCGAGCGGCAGGAGCGCACCGAGTGGCACACGGTCATCTTCTTCGGCAACCGCGCCGAGGGGCTCTCCAAGGTGCTCAGCAAGGGCGAGACCGTCTACATCGAGGGCCGCCTGCAGACCCGTCAGTGGGACGACAAGGACGGGAACAAGCGCTACACGACCGAGATCGTGGGCACCCAGCTCCTCTTCCTCGGCGGTCGGCGCGGCGAGGGCGGCGGCGGCGGTGAGTACGGCGGCGGCGGTGGAGGCGGCGGCTACGGCGGCGGCGGCGGCGGCGGCGGCTACGGCGGCGGCAGCGGTGGCGGCGGCGGCGGCGGCTACGGCGGCGGTGGCGGCGGTGGTCCGAGCGACGACTTCGGCGGTGGCGGCGGCGGCAGCGGCGGCGGCGACGACTTCGGCGACGACGACATCCCGTTCTGACGGGTGGCGAAGCCTCCCCCAGCGAAGAAGACACGCGCGAAGAAGGCGCGCGTCGACGTCCTCCTGGTCGAGCGTGACCTCGTGGAGAGCCGGGCGCGCGCCCAGGCGATCATCCTGGCCGGGAAGGTGTTCTCCGGGGAGCAGCGCGTCGAGAAGGCGGGGCAGCGCTTGCCCGTGGACGCGCCCCTCGAGGTCCGTGGGCGCGACCACCCGTACGTCTCCCGCGGAGGCGTCAAGATGGAGGGCGCGCTGGATGCGCTGGGCTTCGACCCCGCGGGCCTCGTCGCGGCGGACTTCGGCGCGTCGACGGGCGGCTTCACCGACTGCCTGCTCCGGCGCGGCGCGGCGAAGGTCTACGCGATCGACGTCGGGTACGGCCAGCTCGCGCATCGCCTCCGCACGGATGACCGCGTGGTGGTCATGGAGCGGGTGAACGCGCGGCACCTGCAGGCGAGCGACCTGCCCGAGCCGGTGGCGCTCGTGGTGATCGACGCGAGCTTCATCTCGATCGCCAAGCTCCTCCCCGCCGCTCACGCGTTGCTCCAGCCCGGCGGGCACGTGCTGGGCATGGTGAAGCCGCAGTTCGAGGTGGGGCGCGCCAAGCTCGAGAAGGGCGTCGTGCGCGACCCGGACGCGCGCGCGGCGGCCATCGACGCGGTGGCCCGCGAGGCGGAGTCGATCGGCTTCACCCTCCGCGGTCGCTGCGACTCCCAGCTCCCCGGCCCGGACGGGAACCTCGAGGCGTTCCTACTGCTCGAGCGCAGCTGACGGGGTCTGGAGCTCGTCCAGCCACGGCCTCCAAGAGGTCACGTCCTCGCCGACCAGCGTGGCCGTCAGCCGATAGCCCGTGGCTCCTGCCTCGAAGCGCCGGACGCGCACGACGACCTGCCCCCCACTCGACAGGCGCGCCTCGACCGCGTCGTCCGACACCAGGCTCGGAGTGTGGCCCGCGCGTCGAAGGCTCGCCGCGATCTCTCCGCCGGGGCCGGCGCCCGTGTCGCGAGCGAGGTCGAGCACGAGCTGCACGTCGTCGCCCTCCCACGCCCACACTCGGTGCGCGTCGGCCCACGCCGAGTCGCCCGCCTCGCGCGTCTCACGCTCGAGCTCGGGTGAACGGATCAGGTCTCGCTCCGAAGGGTCCGGGAAAGAGAACGCGAGCTCCGGGTGTGTCAGGCGCCCGTCCGCCGACCGGAGCGCCGCGTGCGCGACGTCTTCGAGCGCGGGCGGACGGGAGACCGCCGAGACCCAGAAGCACAGCGCGATGAAGCTCCCGGCGACGAGCGCCGAGAGGCCTCCCGTGATTCGCGCCGGAGTGCGCGCCCCGCGGTCGGCGAGCAGGGCGGCCGAGAATGCCAGCGCGCCCGCGATCCACGCCGCCCACATCGCGTTGCCGACCACCGAGCGCGGCGCCCACGGGCTCGACGTCGCCACCGCCAGGGCGGTCAGCATCACCGGCGCGGCGGCCAGCGCGGCCCAGCCGAGCGCGCGCGCGTGGCGCATGACCCAGTCAGGCATGTCAGGAGAGCTCCGGCGGCTGGATTCGAACCAACATAGACGGATCCAAAGTCCGCAGTCCTACCCTTGGACGACGCCGGAAACGGGGGGAGGATAGTACACACGCTCGTGACGTCGAGCCCGCGACGAGAGATGCGGAGCATTCGCGGATGCCTCTCGCCAGATTCGAACTGGCTTCTCCCGATTACGAAACGGGTGCGTTACCGATCACGCTCGAGAGGCACGGTCTGGGAGCGGCCGCCCGCCAACGTCGCGGGCGACCGCTCCAGCCCGGAGCTCTCGCGAGCTCTATTTGGGTGGATAGGGTGAGTGATGGAAAGCTGTGTGTCGCTCAGACGCTCACGCCGCGGATGACGTCCACCCAGTGCTGCGCCCCATCCGCGCCCTGGGCGAACGCCGCGACCACGTCGAACACCTGGTCGGAGAAGCCCCCGACGTTCAGGATGTCCGGCGAGTCCGGCGCCTGAGAGTGGCCGTACGGCTGCACGTCGATGCAGACCATGCGCGCCTTCGGGTTCCGGGCCTTCAGCCGGTTCCACTCGCGCATGGTCTCCGTCGCGCCGTGGCGCCGCGCATCGACCCACGACTGGTTGTCGCTGACGAACACCACCAGGTCGGCCTTCGCCTGCTCCGCGTTCAGCTTCGCGAGCGGGGCCGAGACGTTGGTGCCGCCGCCTCCGATGGAGGCGAGCTTGCGCGCGTTGGTCATGATGGAGTCCCGCGGGTTGAGCTCGACCGGGATGCAGCCGAACTCGAACGGGATCACGCCTGCCCGCGGGTTGTGCCGGACGAGCGCCGCCGCGAACAGCGCCGCGACGTCCACACACTTCACCGCGCTCGTCGCGCCCTTCCGCCAGCCGGTGACCGGCGACTGCATCGAGCCGGAGACGTCCGGGCAGACCCAGACGTGCCCGTCGACACGCGGCACGTTGGCGAGCGCGTGCTCCATCGCGTCCTGCAGCGCGTTCCGCACCCGCGTCGGCGCCTTCGTGGAGTGCACGTAGGCCGTCATCAGCTGGTACGGGAAGGCTCGCGCCTTCCGAACGAGGGCCGGATCCGCGAGCCGAGCTGCGATCCGCTCGGTCATCCCCTCCACCTCGAACACGCCGTGGCGCTGGAAGGTGTTGAGGTTCATCCGCGTCATCTGCCACGACGCGGACTTCGCGATCTCCGTCCACTCCGCCCGACCGAGGCTCAAGGCGGTCAGCATCTGGAAGGGGACCTTCGGCACCTCACCGGACTTCTCGCGCTTATAGGCCTCGAAGGCATTCACGAGCTCCGGCAGCGCCTCGGTCTCGTGCGACTTGCCGAGGAGGTACCCGTAGAGCGCGCGCCGCGAGGCGGACGCCGGCTTCGGGTGGACCATCTTCAGCACGTCGGCGAGCGACGGGTCGTTGCCCACCGAGCCCCGGAAGAGGTACTCGTCGGACCGCGACGCGAGCCACGCGAGGATCTCCTTCTTCGGCCGCGTCCCGAGGGACTTCCGGCCGACCGCGCCGCTCCGCATGATCTGCACGAACGTCCGCAGCATCTTCGCGTTGTCGACGACCTTCGGGAAGGCAGCCTTGAACCGCTCGGAGTCACGGACCGAGAGGACGGCGAGCAGGAGCGCCGGCATGTCCTTCATGTGCCCCTTCTGCCGCGTGTAGACCGCGCACTTCGCGAGGAAGTCCGGGTCGACGGCGAAGGCGAGCTTCAGGACGACGTCCAGCTGCGTCTGCGCGGACGCGTAGAAGGTGCCGTTGAGGCAACCCGTCGCCGCGTACTGACCGAGCGCGTGCTCCGGCCCGAACGCGTAGGCCGGCCCGCCGGCCTCGTTGACCAGGTCCGGCTTGGGCAGCAGCTTGCCGAGGAACGACGAGAACAGGTTCTTGTTTGCCATGATGCACCTCCGTGTGGAGTGAAGTGACGCCCCGAGAGGCGACGGTGAGTTGGCGCGCTCGCTGGGCTCCCCCCGCTTTCAGAAAGGGGGAGCCGGGGTGCGAGCGCGAAGCGATCGGTCGGAGTCGAACCGACACTGCGGACGTGGCATGCCCGAGTCCTGCCGTTGGACCACGATCGCGAGACGCCACGTACGGGAATCGAACCCGTCTCACTCGGGAGACAACCGAGCTGCATCCCCAGATGCACAACGCGGCAAGACGATGGAGCGCATCGGAGTCGAACCGATCAGGCCTTCCTTGCAAGGGAAAGCTCCACCCCGGTGGGCACCCCTTCTCTGACGGGGGAGATGTAGGGAGCTGAGATCAGCGACGAGAGGCGACGAGACGCATTGCTCTACCGACTGAGCTATCGCCGCGCAGAAGCGGCGAACCAGATTCGAACTGATGACAGATGTAGTCTCACCTTCATTCGCTGAAGCGATCGACGGGAGTTGCACCCGTGTCTCCGGCATGGGAGGCCGGCGTCCTGCTGCTGGACGACGATCGCGAGGACGTGCCTGCGGAGAATCGAACTCCGCTCCCCAGGTTGAAAGCCTGGGATCCTGATCACTGGACGACAGGCACATTGCAGCGACGAGTCGTGCGAAGACGACTACGTGCTCTATCCAGACTGAGCTACCGCCGCACGAACGGCGGGTTGGATTCGAACCAACGACCACGTGCGTTCAAGGCATGTAGTCTTCACGGCATTCGCTGCATGGAGAGCGGAAGAGTCGAACTCCACACCCCTCGAGGTGCGCACCCGCTAGCAACGGGGCTCGATCCCGGATCGAATCACTCTCCTGAGAGCTGGAGCGGAAGGAAGAGGTCACGCTCCCCACGCCTGTCCGGCGCGCACCGTTTTCGAGACGGGCTCGGCCCTCGGCCGATTTTCCTTCCATGGATACGCCGCCCTGGAGTTGCACCAGGTCCTCACCGGGGATGCGACCGAGAGGTCGCTCGAGCGCGTAGCGCTCGGTTTGGGGAGGGAGCGCGAGCCGGCTTTGCCGGTCGCGCGGGAGGGGGCCTGCAGGCCCCCTCCGAGGTACAGCCCGGTCGGCTCTACAGCCCGCGACGTGAAGGCAGCGACGAGATATGTGAAGACAGTTCCTGTTGTCCTACCGCTAGACGACCGCCGAGGCGGGTCGGAGTCGAACCGACGTCTGCAGGGTGATGTAGTCTTCACGGCATTCGCTGCGCCGTTCGTGCGTGACGCGCTCGCCTCTCTCGAGAGCGACGCGACGGAAGATGGAGGTCACGCTCCCCACCCGTGGAGATCCACGAGCGCGCCGGCTTCCAACCGGGCTCGGCCCTCGGCCGATTCACCTTCCTCGAGGAGCCCGGAGACCGCCGAGGCGATCTCCGGGCGATGAGCTCAGCTGTCGTCGGTGCTCCACCAGACCCAGTCCTTCCAGGGGTCCGGCAGCGCGCGACCGCTCCCCAGCTTGGGAAGCCCCGAGGGCAGCGTCGTCGGACGCGTGGGCCGAGACAGGAGCTTCATGCCGGCTTGTTCGGGCGTGCGGTTGCCCTTGCGCCCGTTGCAGTCACGGCACGCGGTCACGATGTTCTCCCAGGACGTCCGCCCGCCCTGGGAGCGCGGCTGGACATGGTCGAACGTGAGCTCCCGCGCCGGCAGCTTCTCGCCGCAGTACTGGCAACGGAAACCGTCGCGGGTCAGCACGTTGACGCGAGAGAAGCGGATCTTCGGCTGCCGATGCTTGATGGCGCGGGTGAGCCGCACGACGGCGGGCTTCGGCAGGGCCGTGCTCACCGAGCGGATGAGCTCGTCATAGGTCTCGACGACCTCCACCTTCCCCGTGAAGGACATCAGGATGGCCTTCTGCCAGCCGACGATCCGGTGTGGCAAGTAGCCTCGAGTCAGGACCAACGTGTCCATGGAGCACCTTCCTTCGGGAATGCGGACGGCGAGAGTCGAACTCGCACTGGACGGGGCTTGAGACCGTCGCCTCTGCCAATTGGGCTACGTCCGCGGTTGGAAAATCGATCACGGTGTCTTGCACCGATGCGAACGGGGAGAGTCGAACTCCCACTGAACGGCGTCTGAGACCGCTGCCTCTGCCTGGTTGGGCTACGTTCGCGTGTTGCGGATGGAGGGATTCGAACCTTCACTGGACGGCATCTCGGACCGCTGCCTCTGCCATTGGGCTACATCCGCGTCAGGATCTGTTTCATGGGTCACGAGGCGGTCGACCGCCCGGGGCATCCGGGTGAAGCGGGTGGAACGTCACCCACCGGGCGGTCGACCGACCTCTCGCCTGGGTCCCGCCGGACCGTGGCCACCCGCCGGTCACCCGCGAGGCTCGCGCTCGCGGTCGCCCCTCGTCTCGAGGAGCGCGGCGTCGTCAGGAGCAGGTCCCATGACGCTCTCGCCTGGAGTCGAACCAGGAATGCGGGCTTCGGAAACCCGAGTGAGGATCCATTTCACTACGAGAGCTCGTCTCCGTCGTCCGGCGGTGCGTCCAGCGCGGGGGGATGCGCCGGCGGCACGTTCGATCCGACGGAGATCGGAGAGGGAGGAATCGAACCTCCGTGGTCTGGTTCCCGAAACCAGTGCGTGGCCACTACGCTACACTCCGTTTCTTTTGGAGGGCCTGAACGCAGGCCCTCCCCCCATTGGGCAGAGCGCCAACGGGGCCCCCCTCCCGACTACGGCAGCGCTCGCTTCGCTCGCGCTGCCGGCCCCAGCGACGGGGCGCTGGGGGCCCTGCGGCTCGCGCTCGCGCTTCGCGCTCGCTGGCCGCCCTTCTTGTTGGAGGGCCTGAACGCAGGCCCTCCCCCCATTGGGCAAAGCGCCAATGGGGCCCCCCTCCCGACTACGGCAGCGCTCGCTTCGCTCGCGCCGCCGGCCCCAGCGACGGGGCGCTGGGGGCCCTGCGGCTCGCGCTCGCGCTGTCGCGCTCGCTGGCCGCCCTGGCGGGATGGAGGTTGCTCGCTTCGCTGTCGCTCGCTCCGGTGTCGCCGGACTTCGCGTTCGCTTCGCTGTCGCTCGCTTCGGCCTTCGCTTCGCTGTCGCTCGCTCCGGTGTCGCCGGCCTTCGCGTTCGCTTCGCTGTCGCTCGCTCCGGCCTTCGCGTTCGCTTCGCTGTCGCTCGCTTCGGCTTCGCGTCGCTGTCGCTCGCTTCGGCCTCGCGTTCGCTTCGCTGTCGCTCGCTTCGTCTCTCGCGTTCGCTTCGCTGTCGCTCGCTTCGTCTCTCGCGTTCGCTTCGCTGTCGCTCGCTTCGAGCCTTCGGCGTACACCCTCGGCAGGACTCGAACCTGCACCCTCCTGATTCGTAATCAGGCGCTCATCCATTCGAGCTACGAGGGTAGGAAGTGCCGAGAGGGAGTCGCGCCCTCTCTCGTTGGGTTGCAGCCAGCGATGCTCGCTCGAGCTTCGGCACGGAGCGGTCGACGAGGAGGCCGTGAGGTGAGCCCTTGCGGGCGTTGGTTTGCAGCCAATTTGATGTACTCACGGCGGCATTCGACCATGATCGAGGCGGGAGACGATCCCACGACCTCCGGCGTGTCGGGCCGGCGCTCTGCCTGCTGAGCTACTCGATCGATGTGGTCCAGGCGGGAGACGATCCCGCGACCTCCGGCATGTGACACCGGCGCTCTGCCTGCTGAGCTACTGGACCTCGGGCAGCGACGAAGGGTGCGAAGACGTAGCTTCTCCGCCCGCGGGATGGACGGATTCGGAGTCGAACCAAAGTAAAGCAACCATGTAGTCTTCACTGGCATTCGCTGCGTAGAGAGTGATGGCGACGAGAGGATGCGAGGACGCTGCTCTCCCGCTGAGCTACGCCCCGGTAGATCGAGGCGGCCGGATTCAGACCGGCGACTCCAAGGTGCAAACGATGTAGGCATCAGCGGGCGAGGGGAGCCCTGCCTCGCGGGACGAGGGCCAGCGTTGTGGCCCTCCAGAAGGACGCGAGCGACAGCGACGCGGACGCGAAGGCCGGGAGCGAGCGACAGCGAAGCGAACGCGAAGGCCGGCGACACCGGAGCGAGCGACAGCGAAGCGAGCAACCTCCATCCCGCCAGGGCGGCCAGCGAGCGCGACAGCGCGAGCGCGAGCCGCAGGGCCCCCAGCGCTCCGTCGCTGGGGTCGGCGGCGAAGCGCGCGGAGCGCGCGACCCGCCGTAGTCGGGAGGGGGGCCCCATGGGCGCTCTGCCCCATGGGGGGAGGGCCTGCGTTCAGGCCCTCCAGAAGGGAAAGTGGGCCGACGGGACTCGCACCCGCTAATGGCCTGGGTCACAGCCAGGCGCCTCGACGACTTCGGCTTCGGTCCACAGAAACTGGAGTGCCTCGAGCTGGAGTCGCACCAGCACCTCCCGGATTTCACCCAGGCGCTCGACTGTCGAGCTGTCGAGGCAGCGCGACGACGAGCGAGGGTGAGACTGAGCTCCCGAGGGAATCGAACCCTCGTACGTACTCGTCGGAGCCATGTAGTCCCACGTGCATTCGTCGCGTAGCGCCGCCGGAAGGAGTCGAACCTTCACACCCCCGGTTAACAGCCGGGTGCTCTGCCGTTGAGCCACGGCGGCGTTCGGACCTCGGGGCGCCTGCCACGCGCCCCTGAGGAGACCTGATTTTCAAGGATCGGCCCCACTGGGTGAGGCGTTGCCGCGCCGAGGAGTCGCACCCCGACCTTCCGGTTCAGAGCCGGATGTCCTGCTGTTGGACCAGCGCGGCGATGATGAAGCGCCAGGGAGTCGCACCCCGATCGACCGGTTAAGAGCCGGTTGCTCTGCTGTTGAGCTAGCGCCCCAGAAACAAAAAGGCCGTCTGCGTACACACAGACGGCCCGAAGAAGTCGCAATGAGTCGACTTCACCGTCTGCGATGAATCTCCTGAGAGAAGCAATCTAGATGGGATGAATGCTGATTGAGAAGGGTCGCCGAACACACGCCCGGTTCGCGTCCCGACGCCGGACGCAGGGCTCCCATCACGCGTCCGAGGGGGACACGCGCGGCGCTCATCGAGCGAGGGCGGGCGGCTGGTTTTGCCGCTCCGACCCGGAGGGCGGGGCTGGGTTGCATGGAGAGGTCTGACGTCTGAGAGGAGAGAAAGTTCGCTTCGGAGGTCGTGTCTACGGAAGGAGAGGGTGGCTGGGCGAAGAGAGGAGCTGGAACGAAAAAGGGCCGCCTGGTTGTCCCGGGCGGCCCAAAATACGCAAAAAGCGTATGGATCTCGCCCCTATGGAATGTGCGCCTCGCGGCTCGGAAGCTGGCTGCCCGACAGCAGACCGAACGACAAGCCTTCGGGCTTGCCCGCGTCCAGCTTGCCCGCGATCAGCATGCCCAGGCCCAGCATGTCGGTTCGGAAGGAACCGCCGATATCGCTCACGAATTTCTCGTGTGAGGCGTGAACCTGACACGCGCCTTCGCGAAACAGATCACGCCCGTTCGGCCTCTCGGCCGGCTGGCGTCCCGTCTCGGGTTGTTGCGTGCGCGACATGATGTGTTGGTCTTAACCCAGCCCGCGAGCCGTGTCAAAGAAAAAGTGATGGCGAAGACGAGAAAAGTTCTTCTCGATCAATCGAGGTTCTCTTCGCGCACTCGGTTCAGCGCTTCGAGAAAGACCTTCGCCTTCAGCTCGGTCTCTGCGATCTCTCGGTCCGGATCGCTCGCGCTGACCAACCCGCCGCCCGCGAAGTAGGTCGCGATGTCGTCCGCGATCACCGCGGTACGGATCGCCACGGCGAGGGAGAGGCCGCCCCCGCGATCGATGTACCCGAGCGCTCCCGTGTAGACGCCGCGGGCGCAAGGCTCCTCGCGTTCGATGAGCTCCATCGCGCGCAGCTTCGGCGTGCCGGTGATGCTGCCCGGCGGGAAGGTGGCCTCGAGGATCTCCCGCAGCCCGACGTCCTCGCGCGTCTCGCACTCCACGGTGGACACGAGGTGGCTCAGCCCCGCGAACGGCTCGACACGGAGCGGCGCGCGGACCTTCACGCTGCCCGTGGTCGCGACGCGGGAGAGATCGTTGCGCATCAGATCCACGATCATCGCGTGCTCGGCGCGCTCCTTGTCGTCGCTGCTCAGCCGCGCCGCCTCGGCCGCGTCGTCGGAGCCGCTGCGGGCGATGGTGCCTTTGATCGGGCTCGTCCACAGACGTCGGTCCCGGCGGTCCCATCGCAGGAAGCGCTCCATGGTGCGGCCCAGCACCGCGTGACCGGGCCGCTCGAGGTACATGCCCAACGGGACCGGGCTCGCGGCCCGCATCGCGCGCCAGAGGACGAGAGGGCTGCCCTCGTACGGGGCGGTCCATCTCCGAGCGAGGTTCACCTGGTAGATCTCTCCGGCCGCGATGGCCGCGAGCGCGCGCTCGATCGCCCCGCGATGAGCGCTCGCCGCGGGCACCGTCGCCGGTCCGACGACGGCGCGTGACTCGACCTCGCTGGCCGCCTCCAGCCGGTCTCGGAGTGTCTCGAGCGCGCGAGGATCCGAGCCGACCACCCACCCCGCCCCCGCGACGTGATCGATCGCCACGAGCGCCTCGTAGCGGGACAGGCAGACCACGGGCTGCGCGCCGCGCGTGTGCCTCATCGGAGCACGCAAGCCCAGGCGACGCGCCTCCGACCACGCGGCGTCATAGGCCACGTAGCCGATCCACCAGGGCAGCATCGCGTGGTCGAGCGGCGCGCCCTCGATCGCGCCCGACGTGCCCTCGATCCCGTCGAAGGGCGCCCACGGGTCCTCGGCGAAAGACGCCACCCGCGTCTCCGCCGGCTCGCTCGCGAGGAAGGTCCAGCGGCCCTCGGGGTGACCCGGCTCCCCGTCCAGCCAGACGCGGCCGTTCGGATCGAGCGCGCGAATCATCGCGTCGAGTGGCGGAAGGCGCCGGAGGGGCAGGGCGCGCACGCCGCTGCTTTACTCGGGGCATGTGGCGCAGTAAAGGCCCCGCACCCATGCGGCGTCTCGTCCTCCTCCTCTGCCTGCTCGCGAGCGCCTGCGAAGGCAGCGACGGACTCATCGGTCCGACGATCGAGCTCATCGACCCCGACGGCGACAACGCCGCGCGTGATGTCGCGGAGGGCAGCCTCAGCGTCGCGGTGCGTCAGGAGAGCCGCGTGATCTGCGACGGGGACGGCGACTGCGTCGCCCCGATCACCAACGGCGACTTCTCCCTCGTCTTGCCGATCGGGAGCTTGCAGGCGCCGACCGAGCTCCAGCTCCGCATCACGGGAGGCGAGCAGGCGCTGTTCGGCGCGACGCCGGCCTTCCTCCCGTTCGGCGAGGGCATCGATCTGCTGGCCGTGCGGCCGGTGATGCTCCCGGCGATGACATGCCGCGTGATCGACCCGCCGGCGCTCACCACCTCGGGCGCCCTGGCGCTCTCTCGTCCGCGACGGGACGTGGCGGCGATCCCGCGGGCCAACCTCGTGCTGCTCGCGGGCGGGGTCGAGGAGAGCGGGCCGTCTGCGCGCGTCGACCGCTTCGATCAGGTCGTCACCGAGATGCTGAGCAGCCTCGCGCCCACGGAGGCCACCATCGGGCCCGCGCGCGGCGTGACCCTGCGTGACGACGGCAGCCAGCTCGTCTCCTTCGTGGTCGGCGACGGCTCGAGCTGGCGTTTCGTCAGCCAGATGGGGCCGCCGGCCGCCGAACGGGTCACGACCCTGCACGCGGGGGCAGGGTTCGCGTCGACGCTCGTCCGGCTCGACCGGGGCGCGGCGGTGGTCGGGGGCGCGGACGGCGACGGGGCCGCGGTCGACCAGGTCTCCTGGGTCGACGAGCTGGGCGCGCTCACGGCCATCGCGCGCACGACCGTCCCGCGCGCGTTCTCCGCCGCGGCGTTCGTCGGCGGCGAGGTCGTCGTGGTCGGCGGCGGGACCGCGGAGCGTCTGGAGCGCGGCGGCGCAGGGGCAGCCATCGCGCTCGAGGGCCTGCCCGATGGCGTCGGCGGCGCGCTCACGGCCAGCCCCGACGGGGCGCACCTGCTCTATGTCGGATTCGACGTGGACGGGGCGCCGAGCGCCGAGACCCACATCCTCCGCGGCTGCCCCGACGCGTGTACGCGAGAGGATGGCCCCGCCTGGCCTTCGCCCCGCCCGGGCGCGGCCTTCCTGCGGACGGAGGCTGGCGTGCTCTGGATCGTGGGCGGCGAGGGGAGCGACGAGGTCGACCGGGTGGTCTGGGATGGCTCGACGCCGCGCTTCGAAGCCGGCCCCACGCTCGCCGAGGCCCGGACGGGCGCGGCGGTGTTCGAGCAGGCCTCGGGGATCGTCACGGTCGTCGGAGGCGAGGGGCCCGAGGGGCTCTCCCGCTCGGTGGAGCAGTGCATGCCGGCCGCGCTCGACGCGTTCGACTGATGGGCGCCTGATGGGGCGACCGACCGGCCGGACGCGCCCAATGCGCCGGGGCCTCCGACCGTCTACAACGTGTATGCTCGCTGGAGCTTCGATCCGCTTACCTCCCATCGCCTGTCGTCCCGTGCGATCGCTGGGCGTCGTCGCTCCCTCGGTCACGGGCTGAGCAGAGACCGCACGCAACGACAGGTTCGGGTTCGAGGCTCCCAGGCGTCGCGGCCATGCTCCGTAAAGTCGAAAAGTACGAGATCGAAGAGGAGATCGGCCACGGCGGGATGGCGACGGTCTATCGCGCCCAGGACACGGTCCTCGATCGCGCCGTCGCGCTGAAGATCCTGCACCCGCACCTGCGCTCCGCGGAGGAGGCCCGGCGCCGCTTCCAGCGCGAGGCGCGCAGCGTCGCCCGCCTGCGCCACCCCCGGGTGCTGGAGATCTACGACTTCTCGGGCGAGGGCTCGACCGAGGCGTTCATCGCGGCGGAGCTCCTCACCGGACCGACCCTCAAGCAGTGGCGCGAGAAGACCCAGGACGTCCCGGCCGAGATCGCGGCGTGCTTCGTGATCGAGATCGCGCGCGCCCTCGAGGCGGCCCACGAAGCCAAGATCGTGCATCGGGACGTGAAGCCCGAGAACGTGCTCCTGCACGAGGATCGCGAGATCAAGCTGACCGACTTCGGCATCGCCGACATGGTCGACTCGCAGTCGATGACGGCCACGGGGCAGATCCTGGGCTCGCCGGGGCACATGGCCCCGGAGCAGATCGAGGGGAAGGACACCGACGAGCGGACCGACCTCTTCTCGCTCGGCACCGTCCTCTACTACCTGGCGACCGGCCGGCTCCCGTTCACGGGGCGCAACCCGCATCAGGTGCTCAAGCGCATCGTGGACAGCGAGTACGCCGACCCGCTCCGGGTCAACCCCGCGATCGGCGGGCAGATGCGCGCGATCATCGTCAAGTCGCTCGCGAAGGAGGCGGACGATCGGTACCAGAGCGCGGTCGAGCTGCGGGAGGCCCTCGAGGCCTTCGTGGCCGAGGCCGGGATCCTGGATCCCGAGGCGACCCTCGCGCGGTACCTGAAGAACCCCGACGAGGAGCGCGCCAAGATCGTCGCCCAGACGGTCGAGCGGCTCATCGACCACGGGGCGCGCGCCTCCGACGCGGGCGACGTGCCGACCGCGCTCGACTACTACAACCGCGTCCTCGTGCTCGACGAGGGCAACGAGAAGGTCCTCAAGCTCATCGAGCGGGTCGGCATGGACCGGCGTCGCCGCCGGGTCATGCTGGCGGGCGCCGGGCTTATGGCGTTCGGCGTGCTCGCGAGCGGCGTGGCGTGGACCGCTTGGCCGGGGCCCGGCGGTCGGGATCCCGAGCCGGCCTTGCCTCCGGTGGCCATCGCCCCCGAGGACGCGGGAGTCGACGCGGGCGCCGAGCTGGCCGCGCTCGACGACGCGGGGACGCCAGACGCGGGCGTCGAGCTCGCGCAGGCGGCGCCTGACGCGGGCAGCGCAGACGCGGTGGAAGAGGGCGTTCCGTCCGCTCCCATCCGCCGGGCGCAGGTCCCCGCCGTCTCGCGCGAGCCGCGCGTCGTCGCCCTCGCTCCCGTCCCGGCGACCGTGTCCATCGGCATCGATGGAGGCCCGCTTCGACCCTACGGGGGAGGGTTCCACAGCACCGAGCTGAGCCCCGGCCGTCACACCTTCCGGGTGGTGCCGACGGGCGACGCAGCCGAGGTGTGGGCGGAGACGACGGTCACCGCGACGGTCGAGCCCGGCGAGGGCCCGACCCGCGTGCCTCTGGTCTGTCCTTACAAACCGGCGACGCTCTTCGTGCGTTCCGTCGTGCCCGCCGACGTCCAGGTAGGGACCTACGCCCGTGGCCGCACCAACAGCCTGATCGCGGTCCCCATCGGCACCCGGAGCGCCAACGTGCTGATCCGGGTGACCTCGGATGGGCACCGCGCGCACGAGCAGCGCATCAGCCTCTCGGCCGGCGAGCGCACCGTCGTCGAGGCGGAGCTCCCCGAGCTCGCGGCCGCGCCCTGAGTCGGGAAAATCGGCACGCGCCTGGCCGTCCCGTGGTATGGCACGGGGATATTTTCGGGGCGCTTGGCATCCTCACCCGGGGACCGCTCGGGGTCCCGATCGAATGGCTTCCCCTCCGGGGACGACCCACCGACGTCGGCAGATGGCTCCCGTCTCGCGCATTCACGTCTGGACTCCGGCCTTCGCCGCCGGGCTCGTGGTCGTCCTCTGGGCCGTGCCCGCGCAGGCCACGGAGATGGACGACTTCCAGCGCGCGCAGACCGCCTATCAGTCTCACGAGTACGAGCAGGCGGTGCGGCTCTTCGAAGAGATGATCGTCCCGGTGCCCGCCATCCAGGACCGGCTCCTCATCCAGGAGTCGCGGAAGTACCTCGGCGCGGCGTACCTCTTCGTCGGTCGCCGCCCCGAAGCGGAGCGGCAGTTCGAGGCGTTCCTGCGCGATGAGGACGACTTCGAGAGCTATCAGCTCGACCCGGCGCTGTTCCCCAGCGACGTCATCTCGGTGTTCCGGACCGTGCGTGAGCGCCTCGTGGAGGAGCTGGCCGATCAGGCCGACCGCGACCGTGAGCGGGCCGAGCAGAGGGAGGAGCGGCGGCGTCAGGCGCTGCTCTCGCTGGTGTCGCTGGCCCAGGAGAGCGAGGTCGAGCTCGAGAACGACCTGCGGCTGGCCTGGGTGCCCTTCGGGGCCGGACAATTCCAGAACGGAAACGAGGACCTGGGGTGGTTCTTCGCCATCGCCGAGGGGCTGACGCTCGTCGCCTCGGCCGTGTCCCTCAGCACCTTCCTCTACCTCGAGACGGAGCATCTCGCCGCGATCCGCGACCCGATGGAGGGGAGGGCCACCCCGCCCGAGACGAGACAGACCCTCTTCGGGGCCTCGATCGCGTCCAGCGCGCTCTTCGTCGGGTTCGCCGTGGCCGGGATCCTGGAAGCCCACATCGAGTTCCGCCCGCGACGGACCGTGCGACAGCCCCGCGAGATCCCGCCGGAGGTGCTCCAGGAGCTCGACCTGGCGGTGGGTCCCGGCTCGGTGTCGCTCCGGCTGCGCTTCTGACGGACCACCGGTGATCCACAAATCACCGAAACCGACTTGACAGGTACCCGGCCCCCAGTAATCTTCCGCTCCCCCGTGGCCCGGGGTGCACCCAGTGGGTGTGCCTCAACGCGCGGGAGAGCCGCTGTTTTCGGCCATTTCCGATCGCACGCTGGCCCCCACCAGTCGAACCCTGATTTCTTCTTCGCCTCCTCGCGAGGCGCCGAGACCCGATGCCCACGATCAACCAGCTCGTCCGCAAGGGACGCAAGATTCAGAAGGCGACGACCAACTCGCCGGCGCTCCAGAACTGCCCGCAGAAGCGCGGCGTCTGCGTGCGCGTGTACACGACCACGCCGAAGAAGCCGAACTCGGCCCTCCGGAAGGTCGCGCGTGTTCGTCTCTCGAACGGCATCGAGGTCACGACCTACATCCCCGGTGAGGGTCACAACCTCCAGGAGCACAGCGTGGTGCTCATCCGTGGAGGCCGCGTGAAGGACCTCCCGGGTGTCCGCTACCACGTCGTGCGCGGCGCCCTCGACGCCAGCGGCGCGGCGGGCCCCTCCAACACGAACAAGGCAAACCGCACCCAGGGCCGTTCCAAGTACGGCGTCAAGCGGCCCAAGAGCTGAGGTAGGTGAACGATGCCCCGCCGTAGAGAAGTCCCGAAGCGCAAGGTCCTCCCCGATCCGAAGTACAGCGATCGCGTGGTGACCAAGTTCAGCAACATCCTGATGGTGGGTGGCAAGCGCGCCACCGCCGAGAAGATCCTCTACGGAGCCTTCGACATCATCGAGAGCCGCTACAAGGAGGACCCCATCGACGTCTTCCGCAAGGCCCTCGACATCGTCAAGCCCAAGGTGGAGGTCAAGAGCCGCCGCGTCGGTGGCGCGACCTACCAGGTCCCGGTCGAGGTCCGCGCCGATCGCCGCATGGCGCTCGCGATGCGCTGGCTCGTCGACTACGCCCGCGCGCGTGGCGAGAAGACCATGACCGAGCGCCTCGCGGCCGAGCTCAAGGAAGCCTCGGAGGGCCGCGGCAACGCGGTCAAGAAGCGCGAAGACGTGCACAAGATGGCGGACGCCAACAAGGCTTTCGCCCACTACCGCTGGTAGGGCTCGTCCCACGCGGTCCGGGCTGGTGGTCCTCACGGTAGCCCTTGCACCCACAGGTTCTGGAGGTCATACAACGCCTCCTTCGGTATTTCTTCCGGTAGGTCCGCCGTAGCAGTGACGCGGATACCCCCGGGATGGGAGTCAGCAGAGCGCAGATGAAGTCGAGGCCATAGACGAGTGCCACCAGGGGCCGCGTAACGCGCCCGCCCGGCAGACGCCGGGCAACTGAAGTGTCACTCGAGACCCTCTGCGGGAAGGGCGATCCGAGGGAGATCGCGATAGGCCGCAGGGGGTCTTCGTGCGTCTAGCCTCCGCCAATCCGACCAAGCTCGCTGATCCACCGCCATGTCTCGTCAATTCCCACTCAAGCGCACGCGCAACATCGGCATCATGGCGCACATCGATGCCGGGAAGACGACGACGACCGAGCGGATCCTTTACTACACCGGCGTCAACTACAAGATCGGTGAAGTCCACGATGGCGCGGCCACGATGGACTACATGGAGCAGGAGCAGGAGCGAGGGATCACGATCACCTCGGCCGCCACGACCTGCTTCTGGGAGCCCAAGGCGGGCCTCTTCGGTGGCGAGCAGCACCGCATCAACATCATCGACACCCCTGGGCACGTCGACTTCACCATCGAGGTGGAGCGCAGCCTCCGGGTCCTCGACGGCGCGATCGCGGTCTTCGACGGCGTCGCCGGCGTGGAGCCGCAGACCGAGACGGTCTGGCGTCAGGCGGACCGCTACAAGGTCCCGCGCATGTGCTTCGTCAACAAGATGGACCGCGCGGGCGCCAACTTCGAGTACTGCATGAAGACCATCATCGGTCGCCTCGGGGCGAACGCGGTGGCCCTGCAGATCCCCCTCGGCGCCGAGGACGAGCACCGCGGCATCATCGACCTCGTGCGCATGACGGCGCTCGAGTTCCACGACGACAAGCTCGGCGCGTCCTGGGACGAGGTCGAGATCCCGGCGGATTTCCGCGAGGCCGCGGACGCGCGCCGCGCGAAGCTCATCGAGGCCGTCTCGGAGCTCGACGACCGCCTGATGGAGCGCTTCCTCGAGGGCGACACCGACTACTCGGTCGAGGACATCCAGGCCGCGATCCGCAAGGGCGTGCTCAGCCGCAAGCTGGTGCCGGTCCTCTGCGGCAGCGCCTTCAAGAACAAGGGCGTCCAGCAGCTGCTCGACGCTGTCATCGACTACCTTCCCTCGCCCCTCGACGTGCCCCCCATGGAGGGCACCGCGGTCGACGACCCCGACAAGAAGCTCACGCGCGAGGCGTCGGACGACGCGCCTTTCAGCGCGCTCGCTTTCAAGATCCTCAATGATCCGCATGGCAACTTGACGTTCATGCGCATCTACTCCGGCAAGGTCGAGAGCGGCAAGACCGTCCTCAACGCCGCGAAGAACAAGCGCGAGCGCATCGGTCGCCTCCTCCTCATGCACGCGGACAAGCGCGAGGAGATCAAGGAGGCCTACTGCGGCAACATCGTCGCGGCCGTCGGCCTCAAGACGCCCACCACGGGCGACACGCTCTGCGACATGAAGCACCCCATCCTGCTCGAGCGGATGGACTTCCCGGATCCGGTCATCAGCGTCGCCATCGAGCCCAAGACGAAGGCCGACCAGACCAAGCTCTCCGAGGCGCTCTCCAAGCTGACCGCCGAGGACCCCTCCTTCTCCGCGCACACGGACGAGGAGACGGGCCAGACGATCATCGCCGGCATGGGCGAGTTGCACCTCGAGATCATCGTCGACCGCATGAAGCGGGAGTACAAGGTCGAGGCCAACGTCGGCACCCCGCAGGTCGCCTACCGCGAGAGCATCACGGAGACGGTCCAGCAGGAGGGCAAGTACGTCAAGCAGTCCGGCGGGCACGGCATGTACGGCCACGTCTGGATCGAGATCGGCCCCTCCGAGCCCGGCGCCGGCTTCGTCTTCGAGAACGGCATCGTCGGTGGCGTCATCCCGAAGGAGTTCATCCCCTCCATCGAGAAGGGCGTTCGCGAGGCGCTCGGCCGAGGTGTGCTCGCCGGCTACCCGATGACCGATGTTCGTGCAAAGGTCTACGACGGCTCGTTCCACCAGGTGGATTCGTCGGGCCCCGCGTTCGAGGTGGCCGCGTCGATGGCCTTCCAGGAAGGCGCAAAGAAGGCCGGTCTCCAGCTCCTCGAGCCGGTCATGGATGTCGAGGTCGTCTGCCCCGAAGACAACATGGGCGACGTCATCGGAGACCTCAACGCCCGTCGCGGGCAGATCCGGCACATGGATCAGCGCGGCAACATGCGCGTCGTCGAAGCCGACGTCCCGCTCGCCAACATGTTCGGTTACTCGACCGATCTGCGCAGCAAGACGCAGGGCCGGGCGACCTACACGATGCAGTTCAAAGAGTACCAGCCCGTGCCCCCGAACGTGGCCGACGAGATCGTCGCCAAACTCCGCGGGTACTGACCGACTTCTACTTCCACCCAGCAGCAGACTGAGGGAAAGACATGGCCAAGGAAAAGTTCGTCCGCACCAAGCCGCACGTGAACGTCGGCACGATCGGTCACATCGACCACGGGAAGACCACCCTGACCGCCGCGATCACCAAGGTGATGAGCGACAAGTTCGGTGGCAACGCGGTGACGTACGCGGACATCGCCAAGGGCGGGACCGTCCGTGACGACTCCAAGATCGTGACGATCGCCACGAGCCACGTGGAGTACGAGTCGGAGAACCGCCACTACGCGCACGTCGACTGCCCCGGGCACGCCGACTACGTGAAGAACATGATCACCGGCGCGGCGCAGATGGACGGCGCCATCCTGGTG
>JAVJQK010000129.1 GCA_040218145.1 Sandaracinaceae bacterium
CCGCCTCTCCGCTTCGGCGGCTCGCGCGCTCGCTTCGCTCGCGCTGGCCGCCTCTCCGCTTCGGCGGCTCGCGCGCTCGCTTCGCTCGCGCTGGCCGTCCCGTTCCCGTTCCCGTTCCCGTTCCCGTTCCCGTTCCCGTTCCCGTTCCCGTTCCCGTTCCCGTTCCCGTTCCCGTTCCCGTTCCCGTTGCCGTTCCCGTTCCCGTTCCCGTTCCCGTTCCCGCTGCCGTTCCCGGCCGCGTCCGAGCCCGCGGCCACGTCAGCGGCGAGTCCGCTCCGATTGCGACCGTCCGCCGCCGCGTCCGCGACCGCGTCCGCCGCCGCGTCCGCCACCGCGTCCGCCGCCGCGTCCGCCGCCGCGTCCGCCGCCGCGTCCGCCGCCGCGTCCGCCGCCGCGTCCGCCGCCGCGTCCGCCGCCGCGTCCGCCACCCTCACAGGGTCCGCGTTCGCCTGCGGCGTCCGCTTGCAGCGACAGCCACGTGTGCGCTTCGGCGTTCGCGTCCGCTCGAGCGTCGGCCGGGCGCTGCGCTCGCGCTGGCCGGCTGCAGCGCTGGCGGCGTGAGCGGGCCGCTGCGCTCGCTGGCCGGCTGCTGCGTTGGCGGCGCGAGCGGGTCGCTGCGCTCGCACTGGCCGGGTGCTGCGTTGGCGGCGCGAGCGGGTCGCTGCGCTCGCGCTGGCCGGGTGCTGCGTTGGCGGCGCGAGCGGGCCGCTGCGCTCGGACGTACTCGGGTTTGCCGTCCGAGTACGTCCGGGCTGCGAGCTTCGAGCTCAGAAGTAGTAGAGCGCGGTCAGGCTGCCGAGGAAGATGTCCCAGGGCTCGCCGCGCACGCTGGTGCCGAAGCCCCAGGCGCTCGCCGAGGTGTCGGGCGCGCCGGCGTTGCTGCGGCCGAGGCCCGCCGTCAGGTACTCGAAGTAGAGGCCGACGCCGGCCTGGAGCGAGAGCTGGGGCACGCCGATGAAGCCGAAGTGGATCTCCGCGCCCACCCGCCCGCCGATCTGGAAGACGACGCCGCTGCGGCCGCGGTCCTGGTCCTGCGTCATGCCGAACGCGGTGCCGGTCGCGAAGCCGAGGTTGAGCTCGGGGATGATCAGGAACTTGTAGTGGTCGCTGTGGAAGATCGCGAGGGGCACGCCGCCGTGAATGGCGAAGCCGAAGGCGTTGTCGGCCGGGATCGACATGACGCCTGCGGAGCTGTTGCCGCCCGAGAAGCTCAGGCCGAGGCCGACGTCGACGCCGATCAGCTCGCTGACCCAGATCCGCGCGCCGAGGGTCGGGGCGCTGAGGGTCTCGATGTCGCCGGCCGCGTTGGCGATCGGCACGCCGAGAAGGCCCATGAAGCCGATGCCCACGTGCCCGACCGCGACGCGCTCGTGATCGCTCCGACCGTCGCTCGGCGCCTCGTCGCTCACCGTGGCGGCGCCCGTGCTGGTCGCCGAGGTGTCGACGGGAGGCGGCGTCTCGGCGCCCTGCTGCCCGGTCGGGCCACCCTGGTACCAGGGCTGCGCGCCCTGCTGGGGCGGGGGCTGCTGGGCCGGCGGCGGGGGCTGGGGCTGGGTGTCGTCCGGGGGCGGGACCCAGACCCCGCCCGACTCCGGATCGATGTCCTGGGCGCTGGCGCCCGCGGCGACGCCGAGGACGAGGGTCAAAGCCGCGATCGATCGAAGCATCTCTTGCATGTCGCTCTTCCTCGAGGCGGGTCGTGCCCGCGTCCGGGTTTGCGGTCATCTACGGATCCAACCGCCCAGGCTTCCCCCGACGGCTCCGCAGCGCGCCGCGTTAGCACATGTCGAGAGAGCGCCCAACGCGGGACCGGCCCCTCGACGGGGACTGCACCCCCAATCGGGAACGTGTATGATGCCGCCGTGACTGAAAACCGCCGGCGCGCGGAGCGCCTCTCCAGCTCTGCTCGGATTCTGTGGAAGCGGCAGGGCGACGACTTCCTGCAGCTCGATCGCGTCCGCGACGTGAGCGCGCAAGGGGCCTTCGTGGTCTCCGACGCGGTCTCCGAGCCGGACGCGGCGCTCGAGTTCGAGCTGCACGACGAGGCGGGCCGGGCGCTCGCGAGTGGGGTCGCGAAGGTGGTCCGGCTGGGCGACGGAGGCATGGGCATCGCGTTCCTCGACGTGACCATCGACGCCGCGGAGGTCTCCCAGTCCATGCCTCCGCCGCGCCCGCCGCCGCCCCTGCCGGCCGCCGCGCCGCCGCTGCCGACGGCCCCCGCCGCGACGTCGGACGAGTGGGTCGCGCCCCAGCTCGAGCCGCTCTCGGTGCCGCCCCTCGACGGGGTGATCATCGGCATCGACCTCGGCACGACCAACACGTGCGCGGCGTGGGTCGACGAGCGGGGCGGCGAGGGACGGCCGCAGATCATCCCCGGTCGGACCGGCGGCAACACCATCCCGACCATGATCAACTTCGACACCGACGGGCGGATCCACGTCGGGCAGCGCGCCGCGGACCGACAGATCCTCTATCCACGCCGCACGGTGTACGGCTCCAAGCGCCTCATCGGCCGCACCTGGCAGCCCGAGCTCGCGGCGGAGGCGCAGGGGCACTTCGCGTACCCGCTCGGCGAGGCCGAAGGACAACGCTTCGGCATCGATCTGGGCGACCAGGTGGTCAGCATGGACGCGGCGGCGGCGCGGGTGCTGCGCGAGGTGCGAGCCACGGCCGAGGACTTCCTGCAGCGCGAGGTCCGCTCGGCGGTCATCACCGTGCCGGCGTACTTCAGCGAGGTGCAGCGCGAGGCGGTCCGGCGCGCGGCGTTCATGGCGGAGCTCACCGTCCACCGGATCGTCAACGAGCCGACCGCGGCCGCGGTGGCCTACGGGCACGCGCGCGGGGAGGAGGCGCGGGTCGCGGTGTGGGACTTCGGCGGCGGCACGTTCGACTTCTCGGTCGTCGACATCCGGGACGAGCGCTACGAGGTCGTCGCGACCGGAGGCGACAACTTCGTGGGCGGGGCCGACTTCGACGACGAGCTCGCGTCGATGATCCTCGAGCGCTTCCTCGAGGCCGAGGGGCTCGAAGAGCTCGAGCCGACCCCGCAGCAGATCGCGCGTCTGCGCGAGGCGGCCGAGCTGACGAAGCGCGCGCTGTCCGTCCAGAGCGAGTTCGACGTGCGCCTCACCGACTTCGCGCGTGAGCCCAAGCGCGATCTGAGCGTGACGATCACCCGGGAGGACTTCGAGGCGCGCACGGCGCCGCTGGTCGAGCGCACGCTCACCATCGCGCGCGGAGTCCTGCTCTCCGCCTCGATCCTCCCCGAGGAGATCGACGACGTGGTCCTGGTCGGCGGCACCACCCGCATCCCGGCCGTCCAGCGCGCGGTGGCGGAGCTGTTCGGTCGCCGCCCGAGCAAGCGCATCAACCCGGACGAGGCGGTCGCGCATGGCGCCGCGCTGCTCGGCCACGAGATCAGCGCGGGCGAGGGGCCGGTGCTGCTGGATCTGCTGCCGATGACGGTGGGGCACGCCATCGACGCGCGCCGATTCGTTCCCGTGGTGAAGCGCAACGAGCGGCTGCCCTGCGTCGAGGTGCTCACCTTCGGGGGGGACTTGCTCGGGCGGATCCAGGTGCCGCTCTTCCAGGGAGAGTCGCCGGACGCGGCGCAGAACGAGTACCTGTGCACGGTCGTGGTCGAGGACGCGCGGCTGCGGGACGGAGAGCGGGCCCAGATCCGCCTCTCGTTCGACGAGCACTGCCTGATGGCGATCGACGCGTTCGTCGAGCGGAGCGGCAAGCCGCTCGAGGTCACGCTCGACCGGGAGCGCCCGCTCGAAGACATCTTGCAGGACCTGGGCGCGTTCGATGGGCCGCCCGCCCCGGAGGCGTGGCAGCTGCCCGAGACCCGCATCAGCAAGGTGCTCGGCAAGCTCTTCGGCTTCTTCCGCAAGAAGTAGAAGAGGTAGTTCAGCGCGCGGCCAGCAGTCCGTTGAAGAACCTCGCTCCTCGTCTCTCGGGCGGGACGACCCGTCTCTCGGCCCGTGTCTCCTCGAAAATGCTGGAGCATTTCCTCGTCGCCCCGAACCGAGAACCGGGCCGTCGCGCTCCGAGATCCTTCGGG
>JAVJQK010000130.1 GCA_040218145.1 Sandaracinaceae bacterium
CGTCAAGATGGTCATGCCCGGCGACAACGTGCAGATGAAGGTCGAGCTGATCACGCCGGTCGCGATGGAAGAGAAGCAGCGCTTCGCCATCCGCGAGGGCGGCCGCACGGTCGGCGCTGGCGTCATCACCAAGATCACCCAATAATCCGCACCCCATGGGCGATAGGCAGCGCGTCGCGCTCGTATGTGACGAGTGCGGCGCGCGCAACTACAAGACGACCAAGCCAAAGCGCCCCGTTCAGCCGGGCGAAGAGGGCCAGACACAGCGGCTGGCCTTCAAGAAATTCTGCCGGACGTGCAACCGGCACACGGTGCACCGAGAGTCTCGATAGGAGCCTCGCGCGAAGCTCGGAGCGCCGCGAAAGAGAGAATAGGTCAGTAGCTCAGTTGGTAGAGCAGCGGATTCCAAATCCGCAGGTCGGGGGTTCGAGCCCCTCCTGACCTGAGACAGGCGATACGACGATGTCGGACGAAGAACTCGAATTCGAAGAAGCGAAGACGCTCGGAATGGAGCGGTGGGTGCAGTTCGCCTTCGTGGTGATCGCCATCCTCACCTTCTACCTGAGTGACAAGCTCATCAGCTTCGTCTGGGGATACTTCGCGGAGCCCGAGGGCACGCTCGTCTCCGGCGTCGCCGCCATCATCGGTATCCTCACGGGTTTCCTGCTGTACCGTCACCCGAAGGTCCGGCCCCTCGCCGACGAGGTGGCGGGAGAGCTGTCGAAGGTGACCTGGCCCACCCGTCAGGAGACCTGGCGGAACACCATCGTCGTGATCATCACGTCGATCATCGCCGCCGCGTATCTCGGCATCTTCGACTCCATCTGGTCCGCGTTCACGGACCTCATCTACTCGACGAGCTAGCGGCTGGCTCTTACTCATTCGCCGCGAGCCGGGGGGCTGGCTTCGCGCGCATCAGGACCTGTCATGGGAAAGAAGTGGTACGTAGTCCAGGCCTACTCCGGCTACGAGAGCAAAGTGAAGCTCTCGTTGGAGGAGAGGATCCGTCAGGCGGGGGCCGAAGAGTCCTTCGGTGAGATCCTGATCCCGAAGGAGAACGTGACGGAGAACCGGCCCACCGGCCGCCGCGTCACGAGCCGGACGTTCTACCCCGGCTACATCTTCGTCAACATGGACCTGACCGACGGCACCTGGCATCTCGTCAAGGACACCCCGAAGGTCAGCGGCTTCGTGGGCGGACGCCACCCGGCGCCGGTCCCGGAGTCGGAGATCAACGCCATCACCCAGCAGGTCGCGGAGGGCGCCGCGCGTCCCAAGCCGCGCGTGGTGTTCGAGGCGGGCGACCACGTCCGCGTCATCGACGGGGCGTTCGCGAACTTCACGGGGACGGTCGAAGAGGTCAACCCCGACAAGCAGAAGGTCAAGGTCCTCGTCAGCATCTTTGGTCGAGCCACCCCGGTGGAGCTCGACTACGGCCAGGTCGAGAAGACGGTCTGAGCCCAGAGAATCGTCACATCAGGGCGCCCACACAGGGGCCCGGGATTGAAGTGCCATGAAGAAGGTCATCGGTCAGATCAAGCTCCAGCTCTCCGCCGGCAAGGCGAACCCGTCGCCGCCCGTCGGCCCGGCGCTGGGCCAGCACGGCGTGAACATCATGCAGTTCTGCAAGGAGTTCAACGCCCGCACCCAGAAGCAGGAGGGCCTGATCATCCCCGTGGTGATCACCGTCTTCGCGGACCGGTCCTTCACCTTCATCACGAAGACCCCGCCGGCGTCGGTCCTGATCAAGCGCGAGATCGGCCTCAAGATCGGCAAGAAGCCGGGCAGCGGATCGCCCGTGCCGAACAAGGAGAAGGTCGGCACCATCACGCGTGGGCAGCTCGAGAAGCTCGCGGCCGAGAAGTTCAAGGACATGAACGCGGGCAGCATCGAGGCCGCCGCGCGCACCCTCGCCGGCACCTGCCGGTCGATGGGCGTCGACGTCACCGACTGAGCTCGGCCGCGCCGGTCGGACCGCGGGGTGGCCCTCGCGCAGGATCGTTCTATACACGTTCACCGCTCACGCGCCGGGCTCGCCGGCGCATCACCACCCACGGGTGGGAGGCGGTTGGGGACTGGTCCCCGCCGTCGAATGGGAGAAGGAAATGCAGACAGGTAGAAGGCGAAAGGAGCCGGTCGGCAAAGTCGATCGCGCCCGCCTCTACGCGCTCGAGGAAGCCTGCGCGCTCGTGAAGGAGGCGTCATTCGCCAAATTCGACGAGAGCGTGGACCTCGCGGTTCGTCTGGGCGTCAATCCAAAGCACGCCGATCAGATGGTCCGCGGCGCGACGGTCCTGCCTCACGGCATCGGAAAGACCGTCCGCGTCCTCGTGTTCGCGAAGGGCGAGAAGGCCACCGAGGCGCAAGCCGCTGGTGCCGACTTCGTCGGAGCGGACGACATGGTCCAGAAGGTCCAGGATGGATGGCTCGACTTCGATACAGTCGTCGCCACGCCGGACATGATGGGTCAGGTCGGTCGTCTCGGACGCGTGCTCGGTCCCCGTGGCCTGATGCCCAACCCGAAGGTGGGCACCGTCACGTTCGACGTGACCAAGGCGATCAGCGACGTCAAGGCCGGTAAGGTCGAGTTCCGGGTGGAGCGTGCGGGCATCGTGCACGCGCCGGTCGGGAAGCGCTCCTTCGAGTCGGACAAGCTCCGCGAGAACGCCAAGGCGCTCCTCGACGCCCTCTTGCGTGCCAAGCCGGCATCTGCCAAGGGGACGTACCTCCGGAGCATCACGCTCAGCAGCACCATGGGGCCGGGGATCAAGATTGACCCCGCCACGGTCGAGGCCTGACATGGCAACGCGTACTGAAAAAGCCGCCGTCGTCGACGCGGTGAAGCAGAACTTCGAGAAGGCCACTGCGGTCGTGCTGGTGGACTACGCCGGCGTCGACGTCCCGCAGATCACGGAGCTGCGCAAGCGGTTCCGCGAGGCCGGTGTCGAGTACAAGGTGGTCAAGAACCGCCTCATCAAGCAGGCGCTCAAGGGCACCTCGCTCGAGACCGACGACACCATCAACGCGTCCCTGAAGGGGATGACCGGGGTGGCGTGGTCCTACGAGGACCCGTCCGCGGCCGCGAAGATCATCAGGAACTTCCGCAAGGAAGACGAGAAGAACGAGGTGCTCGAGGTCAAGTGCGGCGTCATGGACGAGAGCGTCCTCGATGCCAAGCAGGTCGAGACGCAGCTCGCATCCCTTCCCGGCAAGGATGAGCTCCGCGCCATGCTGCTCGCGCAGCTCCTGGCTCCCGCGCAGGGTTTGGTTCGCCAGCTCCACGCGGCCGGTCAGAACTTCGCGTACCTCCTGGACGCTCGCCGTCGCCAGCTCGAGGAGCAGGGCGGCTGAGCACCAACCGGGGACGCTCCGAGAGGGCGGTCCCGGACTTTTCGCACGAAATCAGATTGCGCTCACGGTCCGTGGGCTTCACAGGAACAAATTCGCGTCAGCACCTTCGGCGGAGGACGGCGCGGCTTGAATAGAAGGTAGAGACAATGGCGAACATGAATCTGGAGCAGATGGTCGAGGAGCTCAGCTCTTGGTCCGTCATGGATGTGGCTGGCCTGGTCAAGGCGCTCGAGGACAAGTGGGGCGTCTCCGCGGCGCCCGTCGCGGTCGCCGGTGGCGGCGGCGCGGCTCCTCCCGAGGCGGTCGAAGAGCAGACCGAGTTCACGGTCGAGCTGACCGACGTCGGCGCCAAGAAGATCAACGTGATCAAGGCGGTCCGTGAGGTCACGAGCCTCGGCCTGGCCGACGCGAAGAACCTCGTCGAGGCCGCTCCCAAGGCCGTCAAGGAGAACGTCTCCAAGGAAGAGGCCGAGGAGATCAAGAAGAAGCTCGAGGAGGCTGGCGCGAAGGTCACCCTCAAGTAGTGACTTCCGGCCGCCCTCATCGTTGTTTCTTCGTCGATGACGTCGCGTCCCTTCGCCAGCCCGGGCGTTGGGATGCGTCGTCGTCTGTGACGAGCCTGATCGTTGCCGAAACGGTCGCGTCGCGGAGCGCCATCGCCCCGTCGACGCGGCCGTGCGTTTGATTCTCTGATCCTCCGGGCATGTAGCTCAGCACTCGCTTGGCTTGAACGGGCATTGCCCACTTGACGGGCATTTTCGGGCGTTCGACGCGCCCGCTGCGAAGACCGGCGCAGCCCCCTCCAACCGGTCGAATGGGAGCTCCGCGAAACCATGGCGTCGATGGTCCAGACCAACTTCCGCATTCGCCACAGCTTCGGGAAGATCACTCAGATCATTCAAATCCCGAACCTCATCGACATTCAGAAGAAGTCGTATGAGAAGTTCTTGCAGGCGAACGTGCCGCCGCACGAGCGTGTCGACATCGGGCTGCAGAACGTTTTCAAGAGCGTCTTCCCGATCCGTGACTTCAACGGCACGAGCGAGCTGATGTTCGTCGGCTACACGCTCGAGCGTCCGAAGTACGACGTCGACGAGTGCATCCAGCGCGGCATGACGTACGCCGCGCCGATCAAGGTGACGATCCAGCTCATCATCTACGACACGGGTGGTGACAGCTCGGAGAAGACCGTCCGCGACATCAAGGAGCAGGAGGTCTACTTCGGCGAGATCCCCCTGATGACGGAGAACGGCACCTTCATCATCAACGGCACCGAGCGCGTCGTCGTCAGCCAGCTGCACCGCAGCCCGGGCGTCTTCTTCGACCACGACAAGGGCAAGACCCACTCCTCGGGCAAGCTGCTCTACCAGGCGCGGGTCATCCCGTACCGCGGCTCGTGGCTCGACTTCGAGTTCGACCCGAAGGACCTGCTCTACGTCCGGATCGACCGCCGCCGGAAGATGCACGCCACCGTGCTCCTCAAGGCGCTCGGCTACACGACCGGTGAGCTGCTCAAGTTCTACTACGACACCGAGACGATCTTCGTCGACAGCCCGAGCAAGTTCTCGAAGTCGATCGAGTTCGACCTGCTCCCGGGTCAGCGCGCGACGCGCGACATCAAGGTCGACGGCGACATCATCGTCCGGAAGAACCGCAAGTTCACCCGCGCCGCCATCCGCAAGCTCAAGAACGCGGGCATGGACCGGCTGCCGATGGACCCGACCGAGGTCATCGGCAAGGTGAGCGCCGAGGACGTCATCGACGACGAGACCGGTGAGGTCCTCCTCGGAGTCAACGAGGAGATCACCGAGGAGAAGCTCGAGCAGATCCAGGGCGCCGGCGTCGACACCTTCAAGGTGCTCTTCATCGACGGTCTTAACGTCGGCAGCTACCTCCGCGACACGCTCATCGCCGACAAGGTGGTCACGCAGGATGAGGCGATCCTCGAGATCTACCGTCGGCTGCGCCCGGGCGATCCGCCCACGCTCGAGACGGCGAAGACCCTCTTCCACAACCTCTTCTTCAACCCCGAGCGCTACGACCTGTCGCGCGTCGGTCGGCTGAAGCTGAACTACAAGTTCTACCGCGACGAGGAAGAGGAGAAGCCGGATCTCGACACCACCGTCCTGACCCCGCTCGACATCCTCCACACCGTTCGTCACCTCATCGAGCTGAAGAACGGCCGCGGCACGACCGACGACATCGACCACCTCGGCAACCGCCGGGTGCGCGCCGTCGGCGAGCTCATGGAGAACCAGTACCGCATCGGCCTGGTTCGCATGGAGCGCGCGATCAAGGAGCGCATGAGCATGTCTCAGGAGATCGAGACGCTCATGCCGCACGACCTCATCAACGCGAAGCCCGTCTCCGCGGTGGTGAAGGAGTACTTCGGGAGCAGCCAGCTCTCGCAGTTCATGGACCAGACCAACCCGCTCTCCGAGGTCACGCACAAGCGTCGTCTCTCGGCGCTCGGGCCGGGCGGCCTGACGCGTGAGCGCGCGGGCTTCGAGGTCCGCGACGTGCACACCACCCACTACGGCCGCATCTGCCCCATCGAGACGCCGGAGGGTCCGAACATCGGCCTCATCGCGTCGCTCTCGACCTACGCGCGGGTGAACGAGTACGGCTTCGTCGAGACGCCGTACCGCAAGGTCGAAGAGGGCCAGGTCTCCACCGATGTGCGCTGGTACTCGGCGCTCGAGGAGGAGGGCTACTACATCGCGCAGGCGAACGCCGAGGTCGACGACGACAACAAGCTCGTCAGCAACCTCGTCAGCGCCCGCTACAACGGCGACACGGTCATGGTCACCAACGACCAGATCAACCTGATGGACGTGAGCCCGAACCAGCTCGTGTCGGTCGCGGCGTCGCTCATCCCGTTCCTCGAGCACGACGACGCGAACCGCGCGCTCATGGGCTCGAACATGCAGCGGCAGGCGGTGCCGCTCGTGCGGACGCACGCGCCGATCGTCGGCACCGGCCTCGAGGCCAAGGTGGCGCGCGACTCCGGCGTCTGCATCCTCGCGAAGCGGGACGGCGTGGTCGACTCGGTCGACGCGACGCGCATCGTGGTCAAGGCGGAGGGCGAGGCCGGGGCGTTCCCCGACATCTACCGCCTGAACAAGTTCCAGCGCAGCAACCAGAGCACCAGCTACACCCAGAAGCCGGTCGTCCGGCAGGGTGAGAAGGTCAAGGCGGGAGACGTCATCGCCGACGGCCCGAGCTGCGACATGGGCGAGCTCGCGCTCGGCCGGAACTGCGTCGTCGCCTTCATGCCGTGGGGTGGGTACAACTTCGAGGACTCCATCCTGCTCTCGGAGCGCATCGCGAAGGAGGACATCTACACCTCCGTGCACATCGAGGAGTTCGAGTGCGTCGCGCGCGACACCAAGCTCGGCAAGGAGGAGATCACCCGCGACATCCCGAACGTGGGTGAAGAGGCGCTCAAGGACCTCGACGACAGCGGCATCGTCCGCATCGGCGCCGAGGTGAAGAGCGGCGACATCCTGGTCGGCAAGATCACGCCGAAGGGCGAGACCCAGCTGTCCCCCGAGGAGAAGCTCCTTCGCGCCATCTTCGGCGAGAAGGCGGGCGACGTGCGCGACACCTCGCTGCGGGTCCCCCCGGGCGTCGGCGGCGTCGTGATCAACGCCCGCGTCTTCAGCCGCAAGGGCACCGAGAAGGACGAGCGCGCCAAGGAGATCGAAGACCAGGAGCGCGCGAAGCTCGAAAAGGACATGGCGGACGAGATCAAGATCATCCGCGAGTCCGCGTATGAGCGTGTCCGCAAGCTCCTCCTCGGTCGCACCACCAACGCCAAGCTGGTGGACGACAAGGGCAAGGTGCTCCTCGCCAAGGGCGCGAAGATCGTCGCCAACGAGCTCGACCCGATCCCGAAGAAGTACTGGAAGGACATCGAGGTCGACAAGGGTCAGGAGACCATCGCCAACATCCTGGAGCAGCTCGAGGAGCAGACCCAGGCCATCGAGACGCTCTTCCAGGAGAAGATCGCCAAGCTCAGCAAGGGCGACGAGCTTCCCCCGGGCGTCATCAAGATGGTGAAGGTCTACATCGCCATCAAGCGCAAGCTCCAGGTCGGCGACAAGATGGCTGGTCGCCACGGCAACAAGGGCGTCGTCTCGCGGATCCTCCCCGAGGTCGACATGCCCTACCTGCCCGACGGCACCCCGGTCGACATCTGCCTCAACCCGCTCGGCGTCCCCAGCCGGATGAACGTTGGGCAGATCCTCGAGACCCACCTCGGTTGGGCCGGATACCTGCTCGGCCGTCAGCTCAACGAGCTGATGGAAGAGAAGGGCTTCGCCGGTGAGCCGCTCCGCAAGCTCCTCCTCGAGATCTACAGCACGGGCGACACCCGGAAGATCATCGAAGAGATGCCGGTGGACGAGCTCCCCGCCTTCGTCCGCAAGATCCACCACGGTCTGCAGCTCGCGACGCCCGTCTTCGACGGCGCGCACGAGAGCGAGATCAAGAAGCTCCTCTCCCTCGTCGGCGACACCGCCCGCGAGCAGGAGATGAGCAGCCCGCTCTACCACCTGTCGTCCCAGACCACCGGTCAGACGGTGCTCTTCGACGGTCGGACCGGCGAGCGGTTCCACAAGGACGTCACCGTCGGCATCATGTACATGCTGAAGCTCCACCACCTCGTGGACGACAAGATCCACGCGCGGAGCATCGGCCCGTACTCGCTCGTCACCCAGCAGCCCCTCGGCGGCAAGGCCCAGTTCGGTGGCCAGCGCCTGGGTGAGATGGAGGTCTGGGCGATGGAGGCCTACGGTGCGGCCCACGCACTGCAGGAATTCTTGACGGTGAAGTCCGACGACGTACAAGGGCGGACCCGTATGTACGAGGCCATCGTGAAGGGCGAGTACACGCTCGACGCGGGGCTTCCGGAGAGCTTCAACGTGTTGATGAAAGAGCTCCAGGCGCTGTGCCTGAACGTCGAGCTCATCGAGAGCCCGCGGAGCCTAGACGCGCTCGCGGCGGAGGAGGAGTGATCCGATGAAGGACATTTTCAGCTTTTTCGAGAAGCCGAAGGATCCGCTCTCCTTCTCTGCGATCCGGAT
This sequence comes from Sandaracinaceae bacterium, assembly GCA_040218145.1. Taxonomy (GTDB): domain Bacteria; phylum Myxococcota_A; class Polyangia; order Polyangiales; family Sandaracinaceae; genus JAVJQK01. The sequence goes on from JAVJQK010000130.1 coordinate 8,439, forward strand.
CTCGCTGGCGTCGCCCGAGAAGATCCGCGAGTGGTCGCACGGTGAGGTCAAGAAGCCGGAGACGATCAACTACCGGACCTTCAAGCCGGAGCGGGATGGCCTGTTCTGCGCGAAGATCTTCGGGCCGGTGAAGGACTACGAGTGCATCTGCGGCAAGTACAAGCGCATGAAGCACCGTGGGATCGTCTGCGAGAAGTGCGGCGTCGAGGTGATCCAGTCGAAGGTGCGTCGTGAGCGCCTCGGCCACATCACCCTGGCGACGCCCGTCGCGCACATCTGGTTCATGAAGAGCCTCCCGTCGCGCATCGGCGCGGTGCTGGACATCTCGCTCAAGGACCTCGAGCGCATCCTCTACTGCGAGAGCTACGTCGTCCTCGACCCGATGGACACGCCGCTCGAGCGCGCCGAGGTGCTCAGCGAGGAGCGCTACCAGGAGCTCTCCGACGAGTTCGGCTGGGACGCGTTCAAGGCCGGCATGGGCGGCGAGGCGATCCTCGAGATGCTCCGTGACGTCGACGTGCACGGTCTCGCCGAGACCCTGCGCACCGACATGAAGGAGGCGACGAGCGAGGCGAAGCGCAAGAAGTACGCGAAGCGCCTCAAGGTCGTCGAGGCCTTCAAGGAGAGCGGCAACCGCCCCGAGTGGATGATGCTGACGGTGATCCCGGTGCTGCCGCCGGATCTGCGTCCCCTCGTCCCCCTCGACGGTGGCCGGTTCGCGACGAGCGATCTCAACGATCTCTACCGCCGCGTCATCAACCGCAACAACCGCCTCAAGCGGCTCATCGAGCTGAACGCGCCGGAGATCATCATCCGGAACGAGCGGCGCATGCTGCAGGAGGCGGTCGACGCCCTCTTCGACAACGGCCGCCGTGGCAAGACGATCACGGGCCCGAACAAGCGCCCCCTGAAGTCGCTCAGCGACATGCTCAAGGGCAAGCAGGGCCGCTTCCGCCAGAACCTCCTCGGCAAGCGCGTCGACTACTCGGGCCGCTCGGTCATCGTGGTCGGGCCGTCGCTCAAGCTGCACCAGTGCGGCCTGCCGAAGAAGATGGCGCTCGAGCTCTTCAAGCCGTTTATCTACAACAAGCTCGAAGAGCGCGGCTACGTCACGACGATCAAGAGCGCGAAGAAGCTCGTCGAGAAGGAGAAGCCCGAGGTCTGGGACATCCTGGAAGAGGTCATCACCGAGCACCCGGTGATGCTCAACCGGGCGCCGACGCTCCACCGCCTCGGCATCCAGGCCTTCGAGCCGGTGCTCATCGAGGGGAAGGCCATCCGGCTTCACCCGCTCGTCTGCACCGCCTTCAACGCCGACTTCGACGGTGACCAGATGGCGGTCCACGTGCCGCTCTCGGTCGAGGCGCAGATGGAGGCGCGCGTGCTCATGATGAGCACGAACAACATCCTCTCGCCCGCGCACGGTCGCCCGATCATCAACCCGACGCAGGACATCGTCCTCGGGCTCTACTACATGACGCGTCAGCGCCCCTTCGCGAAGGGGGAGATGCCGGCCGACGTGCCCGCGACGGCCGACGAAGCGAAGTGGAGCAAGCTCAAGGACGCGGATAAGCAGGCCCTCCGCGAGAAGATGCTCAAGAGCGTCTTCTCCAGCCCCGACGAGGTCCGCGCGGCCTACGACGCGGGTGAGGTCCACTTGCACGCGAAGATCAAGGTGCGCGCGGACAAGGACGCGCCCATCGGCCCGGACGGCAAGCGCCCGACGGGGATCTTCGAGACCACGGTCGGCCGGGTGCTCGTCAGCGAGATCACCCCGGAAGAGGTGCCCTTCGAGCTGAGCAACAAGGTGCTCGACAAGAAGGCGCTCAGCCGGCTGATCGACGACTGCTACCGGCGCAGCCGGAACAAGGCGACGGTCCTGCTGGCCGACCGGCTGCGGAACCTCGGCTTCGAGATGTCGACCCAGGCGGGTGTCTCCATCTGCATGGACGACATGACCATCCCGGACAGCAAGAAGACGATCCTCGCGCAGTCGCAGACCGACGTGGAGACCGTGGTCGAGCAGTACCAGGAAGGTCTGATCACCGACGGCGAGCGCTACAACAAGATCGTCGACATCTGGGCGGCGGCGTCCGACCAGGTCGCGAAGGAGCTGCTCGACGGCATCGGTGTCGAGGACATCGAGGATCCGGAGACGGGCAAGACGCAGGAGACCACCTCCTTCAACCCGATCTTCATGATGGCCGACTCCGGCGCTCGTGGCTCGAACCAGCAGATCCGTCAGCTGGCCGGGATGCGGGGCCTGATGGCCAAGCCGAGCGGTGAGATCATCGAGACGCCCATCACGGCGAACTTCCGTGAGGGTCTGACGGTCCTGCAGTACTTCATCTCCACGCACGGCGCGCGGAAGGGTCTGGCCGACACCGCCCTCAAGACGGCGAACTCGGGTTACCTGACCCGTCGTCTCGTCGACGTCGCGCAGGACGCGGTCGTCACCGAGTACGACTGCGGCACGCTCGACGGCATCGAGGTCACGAAGCTCGAGGAGGGCGGCGAAGTCGTCCAGGCGCTCGGTGAGCGCATCCTCGGTCGGACGGCCCTCGAGGACATCTACGACCCGCGCGACGACGAGACCGTTCTCGTGGCCGCCGGCGAGGAGATCGACGAGGCGAAGATGGACGTGGTCGAAGAGGCCGGCATCGAGCGGGTCCTCATCCGCTCCGTGCTGACCTGCCAGACCCGTCGCGGCATCTGCGCCCTCTGCTACGGCCGTGACCTCGCGCGTGGCTACCAGGTGAACATGGGTGAGGCGGTCGGCGTGATCGCGGCCCAGTCCATCGGCGAGCCCGGCACGCAGCTGACGATGCGGACCTTCCACATCGGTGGCGCGGCCGCGCGCGGCAAGATCGAGCAGTCCAGCCTGGAGAACCGCTTCGAAGGCGCGGTCAAGCTCGAGAACGCCAAGACGGTCACCAAGAAGGACGGCACCACCGTCATCATGAACCGCCACGGCCTCCTCAAGATCGTCGACGACAGCGGTCGCGAGAAGGAGATGTACAACCTCGTCTACGGCGCCTTCCTCAAGGTGAAGGACGGAGACAAGGTCGAGCGGGGCACGCTCCTGGCGGAGTGGGACCCTTACGCCATCCCGATCCTCACCGAGGTCCCCGGCGTCGTGAGCTACGGCGACATCGTCGACGGCGTCACGATGGAGGAGAAGCTCGACGAGGTGACCGGCCTGTCGCGTCGCGTGGTCATCGAGTCGCGTGACGCCGGGGCCCGCCCGCGGATCAGCATCCAGGACCCGAAGACGGGCGAGACCAAGAAGACGGGCGTGGGCGAGAACCTCGCGCGCTACTTCCTCCCGGTCGGCTCGAACATCATCCCGGCCGACGGCCAGGAGGTGGACGCGGGCGAGATCCTCGGGAAGATCCCGCGCGAGACCACGAAGACCAAGGACATCACCGGCGGTCTGCCGCGTGTCGCCGAGCTCTTCGAGGCCCGCAAGCCCAAGGACCACGCCATCGTCGCCGAGATCGACGGCACGGTCTCCTTCGGCAAGGACACCAAGGGCAAGCGCAAGGTCATCATCACGCCGGAGATCGGTGAGGCGCGCGAGTTCCTCATCGCCAAGGGCAAGCACCTCACGGTCAAGGAGGGCGACTACCTCCGCGCCGGCGAGGCGCTGATGGACGGCCCCGCGAACCCGCACGACATCCTGAAGATCAAGGGTGAGAAGGCGCTCGCGTTCTGGCTCGTGAACGAGATCCAGCAGGTCTACCGACTGCAGGGCGTCTCGATCAACGACAAGCACATCGAGACCATCGTCCGCATGATGCTCCGGCGCGTGCGGGTGAAGGACCCGGGCGACACGAACTTCCTCAGCGACGAGCAGGTCGAGAAGGCCATCTTCGAGCGGGAGAACGAGAAGGTGATCGGCAAGGGCGGTCAGCCCGCCATCGCGGAGCCGCTGCTCCTCGGGATCACCAAGGCGTCGCTCTCCACGGAGTCCTTCCTCAGCGGCTCGGCCTTCCAGGAGACGACCAAGGTCCTCACCGAGGCGTCGATCAACGGGAAGGTGGACGAGCTCCGCGGCCTCAAGGAGAACGTCATCATGGGTCGGCTCCTGCCGGCGGGCACCGGGCTCGGCGCCTACGACCGTCTCGAGATGGTGGTCGAAGACGCGGCGGAGGCGTCGTCGTCCTCCCGCGCGGCCGAGGCCATGGCGGCGGCCAGCGAAGAGTGATTCGCTAGCTCTGCCTACACGGCGAGGCCGTCGTTCCTTCGGGAGCGGCGGCCTTCGTCGTTTCAGACCCGCTCGCCGCGGAGCGCCTCTCGCGCGTGACGAATGGCCTGCGCCGTCGCAAAGGCTGCGCGGCGTTGTGCCACCTGGCATCCGTCGGAGTCGCCACGGAACGCGGCGGCGAGCTGCTCCTGGATGGCGCACATGGCGTCGGCCACACAGTGCTGGGCGAGGTTGATGGGGCGCGAGTCGAGCATGGGGTCTGTCCTCCTGCGCAAACGATTGTGCAAAGGAGGGACCAGGTCCGCGATCCTCCGAGAATGCGAGGCGGCCGTGCGGCGCCTGCGTCTCAGCCGAGGCATTCGGCCACGGCCACTGCGCCCTCGCGCCCCGCGTGGCGCGCTGGCACGGGGACTGCTCCTACACTGTGGTAGGCGACGACCGAGTCGGGGCGTCGACCCAAAGGAGATGAAGACAATAAGAATGGCTACCCGTTTTCCCAGTCACGTGAACCTGAACGACGATGTGCGCGCGGCGCTGATCGAGCATCTGAACGACACGCTCGCCACGAGCATCGACCTGACCTACCAGGTCAAGCAGGCGCACTGGAACATCAAGGGCCCCTGGTTCTTCGCGCGGCACGAGCTCTTCGACAAGCTCGCTGGCAACCTTCGCGAGTGGACCGACGACATCGCCGAGCGCGCGAGCACGCTCGGGGGCTACGCGAAGGGCACCGTCCGCATGGCCGCGAGCGGCTCGAAGCTCGGCGAGTACGACGAGAGCGTCATCGACGGCAAGCAGCACATCCGCGCCCTCGTCGACCGCTACACGATCTTCACGCGCCAGCTGCGTGACGGCATCAGCGCCGCGCAGGAGAAGGAAGACGTCGTGACGGAGGATCTCCTGACGGAGGTCGCGCGCGGCGCGGAGCTCGACATGTGGTTCCTGGAGAGCCACATCGGCGTCTGAGCCAGCGCGCTCTCGTCACGCGCGGAGCGGCCCCGAGCCTCGTCCCCCCGGACGGCTCGGGGCTTTTTCGCGTCCGGCATGTGCGCCATCCTGCGAGGCATGAGCGCCTTCTTCTTCGAGAACGACGAGCATCGCGCGCTGCGCGAGCAGGTGCGCCGGTGGTCTGCGGCCGAGATCGCCCCACACGCCCACGACTGGGAAGAGGCGGAGGAGTTCCCGCGGGAGCTCTACGCGAAGGCGGGTGCGGCCGACATGCTCGGCATCGGCTACCCGGAGTCCTGCGGCGGGAGCGGCGGGGACATCACGCACATCATCGTCGCGGCCGAGGAGATGATCCTGGCCGGCAAGTCGGTGGGCACCTGCGTCGGGCTCGGGAGCCACGGGATCGCGCTCCCGCCCATCGTGCATCACGGCACCGACGCGCAGCGCGAGCGCTTCGTCGCGCCGGTCCTGCGCGGGAAGAAGGTCTCCGCGCTCGCCATCACCGAGCCGGGCGGCGGCTCCGACGTGGCGAGCCTGCGGACCCGCGCCGACAAGGACGGCGACTGCTACGTGGTCAACGGGAGCAAGACCTTCATCACGTCGGGCACGCGCGCCGACTTCGTCACCGCGGCCGTCCGCACGGGCGGCGCGCAGCACGGGGGGATCAGCCTGATCATCATCGAGGCCGACACGCCCGGCTACTCGGTGAGCAAGAAGCTGAAGAAGACCGGGTGGTGGGCGAGCGACACGGCCGAGCTGAGCTTCGAAGACTGCCGCGTGCCGGCCGAGAACCTCATCGGCCCGGAGAACGCGGGCTTCGTCGCCATCATGACCAACTTCACGCAAGAGCGCTTGCTCCTCGCGGCGCAGTGCGTCGCCATCGCGGAGCTCGCGCTGCGCGAGGCGCACGCCTACAGCAAGGAGCGTCAGGCCTTCGGCCGCCCCATCGCGGGCTTCCAGGTGATCCGCCACAAGCTCGCGGACATGTCGACGCGTCTTGCGGCCGCCCGCGCGCTGACGGGAGAGCTGGCCATGCGCTACGCGCGCGGCGAGCAGGACCCCGCGCTCGCGGCGCAGACGAAGAACGCCGCGACCGACATGCTCACCTTCGTCGCCGACCAGGCGGTGCAGATCCACGGCGGCTTCGGCTACATGCGCGAGTACGTCGTCGAGCGCCTCTACCGCGACGCGCGTCTCTACCCGATCGGCGGCGGCACGCGCGAGATCATGAACGAGATCATCTGCAAGACCCGCGGCTACTGATGGGTGAGCCCCCGGGCCGACCGCTTGGCGTGCCCCAGGGACGCTGATCGTCTTATCGTCATTCGGGAAAGCTCAATCAATCCAGTGGCTTCGAGCTATGACGATATGACGAAGAGCGTCCCCGTTCTCAGCTGGACGCTGGACGTCCCCGTTCTCAGCTGAGCGCTGGACTCGCCGTGGCCCCACCGCTTGGTGTGCCCCAGGGCCGACGGCTTGGTGTGCCCCGGGGACGCTCGTCGTCTTGTCGTCATTCGGGAAAGCTCAATCAATCCAGTAGCTTCGGGCTATGACGATATGACGAAGAGCGTCCCCGTTCTCAGCTCCCGTTCGGAGCACGCCGATGAAGCGCAGCTGCTCGGCCGGACGGACCGTCGTGGCGCGCTCCGGGTCCGGCGCGATCAGGCTGCGGCTGCGGGAGCGGCAGCCGAAGCGGACTCGGATGCGGACGCGGATTCGAATGCGGTCGCGGACACGGATGCGGTCGCGGACTCGGATGCGGTCGCGGACGCGGTCGCGGATGCGGACGCGGTCGCGGATGCGGACTCGGATGCGGTCGCGGATGCGGACTCGGATGCGGGAGCGGATGCGGCCGCGGGAGCGGCGGCCGACGCGTCGACTTGCTCGCGCGAAGCGACCGACCGATCGCGGTCCGGATTGTCGTACTCGGCGCGGCCCTCCTACTGGTCGCATACAGCCGCAGCCACTCCCGCTGACGCTCCCGGTTCCGCTCCCGCTTCCGCTCCCGCTGCCGCTCCCGCTGCCGCTGCCGCTGCCGCTGCCGCTGCCGCTCCCGCAGCCGCAGCCGCAGCCGCTGCCGGCTCTGCTGCCGCTGCCGGCGCCGGCTCCGCTGCCGGCTCTGCTGCCGGCTCTGCTGCCGGCTCCGCTCCTGCTGCCGCTCCCGCCCGCCCGCGTCCCTGACGGAGCCCCCCGTCGGGGGACCTCGTCGCCCGCGTCCGCGAGGCGCCAGCCTGCGGGCTGCCCGGTGGAGGAAGACCCTGGCCTGGACTTCAGCGGGGCCGGCTGTGCCCCAGGGACGCTGATCGTCTTATCGTCATTCGGGAAAGCTCAATCAATCCGGTGGCTTCGAGCTATGACGATATGACGAAGAGCGTCCCCGTTCTCAGCTGCCGAGGCGCCAGCCCGCGGGCAGGCTGCTCGGTGGCGGAAGCCCCTGGCCTGAGCTGGCAGCGGTTCAGCGGGGCCGGCGGCTCAGCGGCGGATGACGTCGAGGACGAGGGGTTTGACGCCGGGGGGGCGCGGGCCGAGCTGGTAGGCGGCGGCGACGCGGTCGAGGAGGGGCTTGGTGCCCTTGCGCGCGTCGACGTGGAGGTAGGCGAGGGTCTCGCCCTTCTGCACTAGATCGCCCTGCTTCTTCTCGAGCATGACGCCGACGGCGGGGTTCACGTCCTGGTCGGCGCGGGTGCGGCCGGCGCCGAGGGCCACGCCGGTCAGGCCTATCTCCATCGCGTCGATGCCGTGCACGAAGCCGCTCTTCGGGGCCTTCACGGCGAGCTTGCTCTTGGCGCGCGGGAGCTTGGCGAGATCGTCTACCACGGCCGGGTCGCCGCCCTGGGCCGCGATGATCTTGCGCATGACCTCCGCCGCCGCGCCGGACGCGATGGCCTGCGTCATCTGGGCGCGCGCCTCCTTCTCGGTCTTGGCGAGCCCGGCGAGGCGGATCATCTCCGCGCCGAGCGCGAAGGTGATCTCGCGCACGTCCGCGGGGCCCCGACCGTGCAGCACGTCGATGGCCTCCGCGGTCTCGAGCGCGTTGCCGACCGCGTGGCCGAGCGGGGTGTCCATCGTGGTCAGGACGGCGGTGACCTTCTTCTTCGCGAGCTTGCCCACCCGCACGATCGACTTGGCGAGCGCGCGCGCGTCGTCGAGGCTCTTCATGAACGCGCCCTTGCCGACCTTCACGTCGAGGACCAGCCCGTCGATGCCCTCGGCGAGCTTCTTCGAGAGGATCGACGCGGTGATCAGCGGGATCGACTCGATGGTGCCGGTCACGTCTCGGAGCGCGTAGAGCCGCTTGTCGGCGGGGGCGATGTCGCCCGTCTGACCGATGAGCGCGCAGCCGAGCCGATCGGTCTGGGCAATGAACTGCTTCACCGTCATCTCGACGCTGAAGCCAGGGATGGCTTCGAGCTTGTCGAGGGTGCCGCCCGTGTGCCCGAGCCCGCGCCCGCTCACCATGGGGACGCGCACCCCGCAGGCGGCGACGATGGGGGCGAGGCAGATGGAGATCTTGTCGCCGACGCCGCCGGTGGAGTGCTTGTCGACGTATCGCCCGGGCGCCTTCTTCAGCTCGACGACGCGGCCGCTGTCGCGCATCGCGAGGGTGAGCGCGGCCGTCTCCTTCGGCGTCATGCCCTTCAGGAACGTGGCCATCGCGAAGGCGCTCATCTGGTAGTCGGCGACGTCGCCGGCCGTGAAGCCCTCGATGAGCCCCTGGATCTCTGCCTCCGAGAGGGCGCCTCCGTCGCGCTTGTGGGCGATGAGCTCGGGGACGGTCCGCGTGTGCCGCTTCTTCATGGCCGCGGAGCGTACCGCGAAACCCGTAGATGGGGGCGTGGGTCGTCCGCGGCGCCGCTCGACCGTGGCTGCTATACGTGCCGGGATGCGCCGCAACCTCATCATCGGCGGAGTGGTCGTCGCGGTCGGGGTCCTGATCACGGTCAACCTCGCGCTCCGCGAGGATCCTGAGCCCGACTTCGGCCAGCCTCGCATGCCCGCGGCCGTCACGGACGACGAGCCCGAGACGCCGCAGTTCCGGCAGCTGGTCGAAACCGAGCCGGCGACGCCCGAGGAGCGCGAGCCCGAGGAGCGCGAGCCGGCGCTGGTGCTCGAGCCCGAGGGACCGCAGGCCGAGTGTGGCCACTACCTCATCCCCGAGGTGGGCACCCACCTGCGCTACCGCTGGTCGCAGAGCCGCCCCGAGCAGTCGATCACGATGCACATGCGCTCGATGAGCGCGCGGGAGCTCGCCGACGGCGAGGTCGAGGTGACCTGGCTCGTCCAGGTCGACGGCGAGGAGGGGCAGCGCCAGCAGCTCCGGCGCATGACCCGCTGCGCGCCCGGGGGCAGCGCGGAGGAGCCGTGGTTCGGCGTCCTCGAAGAGCTCGGGCTCGAGGCGCCACTGCTCGGCGAGCCCGCGCGCTGGCGCTGGCCGGCGCAGCTCTCCCGCGGCGTGCGCTTCGAGGGCACGGCGGTCTTCGACGCGAGCCGCGCCCACGCCGCCGCTCCGGACGGTGAAGAGGGCCGCACGCTCTTGCGCGTGACGCGACAGCACGAGGTCGACGGCCGCGAGCGCGTCGAGGTCCCGGCCGGCGCGTTCCAGGCGTGGCGGGTGACCTACGAAGAGGAGCAGCGCTTCGGCGAGCGCGGCGAGCGCGGGCCCGGCACGATGTGGATCGCGCCCGGCGTCGGCCTGGTGAAGCTCCGTGCCGAGAACGCGGCCGGCATCATCATGACGATGGAGCTCCTCGGCGTCACCGCTCCTTCGGAAGGCTGACGCCGTCCCCGTGTGGCCGGGAGAGGCGCGCTGGCTCGAGCCTGTTCGCGGGCCGGCTCAGTCGTAGCCGAGGCACTGCCGCACGGCCCAGATCTCGGCACCGCACATGTCGGAGATACCGTAGAGCGCACAGACGCCCACATCGAGCTCCCCCAGGATGCAGGCACGCAGAGTCTGGTGCTCGCTCACGCAGCCCAGTCGCCTCGCCTCCTCCTCGGATGGCTTGTTGACGGCCACACAGCTGTCGTAGCTGTCGCCGCTGCCCTCGAAGCAACCCGCCTCGTCGGCTCGTCCGCACAGCTCCTCCGCGGTGATCTCGCCGGAGCATCCGAGCAGGGACACGAACAACACGGGGGTGATCCAAGTAGCCGTACGCATCTACACGCATCTACGGATACGTCAGGTCGCTGTCAAGGCGGCGCGCGGGTCTCACCTCGGGCTGGGACGCGTGGCTCACGATTCGAAGTTCCACGCCGCGGGGAGCGGGCCGCCACAGGGCGCGCAGCGGAGGTCGCCGTCCTTGACGAGGTTGCGCTCTGTGCACTTGGGGCAGCGACGGAAGACCACCGGGTGGGTGAAGGCGCCGTCGTGCGAGACGCCGAGCGCGTCGAGGCAACGGGCGAGCGGCGCCCACGAGCTCTCCTCGGGGCAGTACCCGGTCGACTGGTTGCTCGCGTGCGCGACGCGCCAGCCCGCCTGGTCTTCCTCGAACGCGATCTCGCCCGCGGTGAGCACCGGGCCGCCGCCCGCGCACGCGACGTGCTCGGAGTGGCGATCCGCGAGGCGCAGCGCGCCTTCGGCGTCGACCACGTAGGTCAGCAGCGCGCCGTCCTCGGCGTCGAGCGCCGCGAGCGCGCGATCCAGCGACGCCGCCGTCTGCACGCGGTGCCCGGCGGCGTGGCTCGCCACCGCGGTCGCGATCTCGGCCGGGCCGACGTAGCGGTAGAGCTTCACGGGAGCTCGCGCATGTTGAGCCAGGTGCCGGCCGCGAACACGAGGCCCAGCCCGCCAAACACGATCCAGCCCAGGGGGACGCTGTAGAGCAGGGGCTTGGAGTAGTCGTCGGGTCCGCGGCCCGTCAGCTCGCGAAGCTGCTCCGGGCTCAGCGGGTAGTAGTCGTCGGCGCTCTGGTCGTAGAGAACGACGCTGCCGCCGCCCGTCCACACGTCCAGGAAGAAGAACGAGACGTACTCGTAGCGGAAGCCGAGCGCGGGGTCGTCGAGCGAGAGCTCGGCCTCGAGCTCGGGATCCCCGCTCAGGTCGGCGTCGGCGATGTGCGAGATCGTCTCGCCGTAGCCGATGACGAACAGGCAGCCTCGCCGCGCGAGGAGCGGCGCCGGGCTCAGGACCCAGCCGATGACGAGGAGCGAGGCGGCGGCGATCCGGGCGTGCACGCGGCGAGCGTAACCCGGATTCGTCCGTCAGCGGCGCTTGCCGCGCGTGGAGCCCTTCTTCTTCTTGCCGCCTTCGCTCGACGAGCGCGTCTTCTTGCGCGGGGTGGTGCCGTCGAGGCTGCGGCCGCCCTTCTTGCTCTGCCGCTTCTCCTCGTAGCGCTGGCGCTTGCTCTCGCGCTGCTGGTTGCGCTCGCCCTTGCCCTTCTTGCGCTCGCGGCGGTTGCGCCGGCGGCGCTCGTCGGGCGGGCTCAAGAGCTCGCGGTCGTCGGGGAGGCGCTGCTCCACCACCGCGCTCAGCTCGCGCTGCTCGATGGAGACGTTCTCGAGCCGCACCGTGATCCGGTCGCCGAGCGCGAAGCTGTCGCCGCTCCGCTTGCCGACGAGGCGGAGGCCGAGCTGGTCGAGCTCGTACCAGTCGTCACCGAGCGTGTCGATCGGGACGCGCGCCTCGACGAAGGGCTCCTCGAAGCTGACGAAGAGGCCGTGCTCGGCCACGCCCGTGATGGTCGCCTCGAAGCGCTCCCCCACGCGGTCCTTCATGAGCAGCGCGCGGTAGAGGTTGTTGGCCTCGCGGTCGATGGTCATCGCGCGGCGCTCGAGGCGGCTCGAGGAGGCCGCCTGCACGCGCAGCTTCTCGTGCAGCTTCGCCTTGTCGATCTTCTTGCGGCGCACGATCGAGCGCACCACGCGGTGCACCGCGAGGTCCGGGTAACGGCGGATGGGCGAGGTGAAGTGCAGGTAGTTCTTCGCCGCGAGCGCGAAGTGGCCGACGTTCGCGGTGTCGTAGGTCGCCTGCTGCATCGCGCGCAGCAGTAGGAAGTTCAGCGCCTGCGCGTGGGTCGTGCCCTCGACGCGCTTGAGGAACTTCGCGAGCTTGCGCGGGTCGCTGCCCGCGTCGTCGTCGAGCACGTAGCCGAGGCTCTCGGCCAGCTCCGCGAAGACGTCGATGCGCTGCTCGTCCGGCGCGCCGTGGATGCGGTAGATGGCGGGCAGGCCGCGCTTCGAGAGATCCGCGGCCACGACCTCGTTGGCCAGCAGCATCAGGTCCTCGATCATCGCGTAGCACTTGCGCACGCCCGGATCGGTGCGCGAGCGCTTGATGTCGATCGGCTCGCCCTTGTCGTCGATGACGATCTCGGGCTCGGGCAGATCGAAGTCGAGGCTGCCCCGCCGGCGGCGCTTGGCGCGCAGCACCTGGGAGACGTCGTAGAGCACGGTCAGCAGATCGCGCTTCTCCTCGGCCTCGTGCTGGACCGCCGGCTGCTCGCTCAGGCGCAGCGCGCGCGCGGCGCCCTGATAGCTGATGCGCGCTCGCGAGCGCATCACGCCCTCGATGAAGCGGTGCTTCTTGATCGCGCCCTTGGCGCCCAGCTCCACCTCGACCGCCATGCAGAGGCGGTCCTCGTCCGGGACGAGCGAGGCGAGGTTGCTGCTCAGCTCGTGGGGCAGCATCGGGATCACCCGGTCGGGCAGGTAGATGGAGGTCGCGCGCTCGAGCGCGGCCGAGTCCAGCGAGCTGCCCTCGGGCACGTAGTACGAGACGTCGGCGATGGCGACGATCACGCGGAAGCCGCCGCCGTCGAGCCGCTCGGCCCAGACCGCGTCGTCGTGGTCGCGCGCGGTGGGCGGATCGATCGTGCACAGCTCGAGATCGCGCAGATCCTCACGGTTCGCGATCTCGTCCTTGCTGACCTCAGAGCCCCAGGCCTGCGCCTCGGCGAGCACCTCCTCGGTGAACTCCTCCTCGATGCCCTCGCGGATCTTGATCTTCTCGATCTCGACCGCGGCCGAGCCCTTGGGCCCGAGGGCCGAGAGCACGCGGGCCTGCATCTGGTCGCCCTCGTACTTGGGCCACGACTCGATGAGCGCGACGACCTCCTCGCCCGGCTCGATGCCGAGCGGGATGGTGCCGGTCACCTCGATGCGCTCCGGGAGGCGCGGGTCGCTCGTCTCGAGCCACGACTGCTTGCGCTTGGTCTGGAGCACGCCGCTGACGCGCTTGACGCCGTGGCGAACGACGTCGATCACCTCGCCGTCCCGGCCCTTGGTCGAGGGCTGGGCGTGGACGCGCACGCGGTCGCCGTGCATGGCGTGCTTGAGCTTGCTCCCCGGCACGAACACGTCCGGGCCGCCGTCCTCCACGGCCACGAAGCCGAAGCCGCGCGGGTGGATGGTGAGCCAGCCGCTGACCCCGCCGTCGCCGTCGCGCGTGCCGCTCGCCTTCGCCTCGGGGGGCGGGGGGGCGGCCTTCTTCGGCTTCTCGCCGAGGCGGAACCGGTTGCCCGGCATCTCCTTGACCATGCTCAGGCCGCGCAGCTCCTCGAGCACGTCGCGGACCTCGTCGCGTCGCGACTTGGGCACCTCGAGGGCGGTCACGACCTCCATCAGGTGCATGGCTCTGGGCGCTCGCGTCCGGAGCGCCTTCAGGACGGAGTCCCGTCCGATCTGTATGTCTTTCATCTCTCTTCTCATGGGCCCTTCGGGCCTGGGTGGCCCCTGCATCATCGCACGTCGCGGGCGGTTCTGGCCCTTGGCGGTGAAGGTGCGGACGCTGCGGGGCAGGTCTGAGCCGTCGAGCGCGATCCGGACGAGGTCTCGACCTCGGGGACGCCCACGGCTCGCAAATCACGGGGGGAGCGCGCAGCGCGCTCCAGCTCCCCTGGCACGGATGTAGCCGGTATTCGGCCGCCGTCAATCCGGCAGCAGCGCTTTGCCTTTGACGTCCTCATCGGCGAGCTTGGCGGGATCCACCGTCGCGCCGCTCGAGATGAGCTTGCGGCTCACCCCCATCTCGTTGAGTCGGTTGACGCCGACCGCGAAGCGGAGCTTCCCGCCCTCGAGGTGGAACGCGGTCAGCTTGCGGTCCTCGAGCGAGCCCCGGATGACCACCTGATCGTAGGCGCCGACGTGGCCGACGATCTGCAGCTTCAAGTCGTACTGATCGGACCAGAAGAACGGCACCGGGGCGTAGACCGAGTCGGCGCCGACCGCGTTCTCCGCGATGTGGGAGGCCATGGTCTGCGCGTTGTCGACCGACTCCACCGACATGTGCCGGCCGTGCGGCTCGCTCCACCACCGCGTGACGTCGCCGGCCGCGAACACGCCGGGGACGTTGGTGCGGCAGCGGTCGTCGACGAGCACGCCGCGGTCGAGCGCCACGCCCGAGCCCTCGAGCCACTCGACGCACGGCTCGACGCCGACGCCGATCACGACGAAGTCGCAGTCCACGCGTGCGCCGTCGGAGGTCTCCACCGCCTCGACGCGGCCGCTCCCCTGTGGTCCGCGGCCGTGCAGGGCCGTCGCCTTCACGCCGCAGCGCAGGTCCACGCCGTGGTCGCGGTGGATCGCGTCGTAGAGCTTCCCGATCTCGGGGCCGAAGGCGCGGAGGAGCGGCAGCTCGGCCGCCTCGAGCATCACCACCTCGACGCCCTCCTCGCGGCACGCGGACGCCACCTCGGCGCCGATGACGCCCGCGCCGATGACGACCGCGCGGCGCCCCGCGGAGAGCTCGGCCGCGAGCCCGCGGCTGTCGTCGAGCGAGCGCACGTAGTGAACGCCCTCGAGCTCCGCGCCGGGGACGGGCAAACGACGCACATGCGCGCCGGTCGCGATCACGAGCTGGTCGTAGGCCAGCGCGCGGCCGTCCTCGAGGGTGACCGACCGCGCGTCCGCGTCCAGGCCCGTCGCGCGCGCGCCGAGCACGAGCTCGATCTCCCGCTCCGCGTAGAAGTCGAGCGGCCGGAAGTACAACTTCTCCTCGTCCATCTGGCCGCGGAGGAATTTCTTCGAGAGCGGCGGGCGCTCGTAAGGGCGCGGCGCCTCCTCCCCCACCAGCTGGATCCGACCTTCGAAGCCTCGTCGGCGCAGCTGCTCCACGCAGCGGCCACCGGCCAAGCTCGCCCCCACGACGACGATGGTGCTCATGCCGGAGCTGTACCCCCGCGCGCGGCCGTCGCATGTGAGAAGGCTCCGAATCGAGGCAGGCGCGCGTGTCGCGCGCGATCCGTCGGGGGCGTCGGTCGGACCCGGGGACGGATCGCCTTCGTCCGTGACAATCGCCGAAGCCCCACACGAACTCATTGGGGAAATCCGGGGCGGGTGGTCGCGGAAACGCGCCGCCGTCGAATTGTCGTTTCCCCCGGAGATCGGCTGCGGCAAACGTCGAGGCGCGGAGGTGCCATGAAGGATGGGAAGAGCCGGGGGGCGATCCTCGTCATCGACGACGACCCGCAGATGCGGGGCGCGCTCGCGAGAATTCTCGAGAGCGAAGGTCACGAGGTCATGCAGGCGGAGGACGGCCCGAGCGCCCTGGCCGCGACGCGGGCGCGCCGACCCGACCTGCTGCTGCTCGACTACATGATGCCGGGCATGAACGGCGAGACGGTGCTGCGCGCGCTGCGTGAGGAGTGGGCCGACGCGACGCCGCCCGCGCTCCTCATCACGGCGAGTGGACAGCACACCCGCGCGCACGAGATGGGCGCGGTCATGGGCCTCGAGAAGCCGTTCAACGTCCCGGAGCTGCTCGACGTCGTCCAGGGGTATCTGCGCCGCCTGGACGCCGAAGCGAGCTGACCTCGCAGGGTCGCCTCGTGCTACCATCTGGGGGTGCTACCCGCGGGTCTGCTCCCCCCTTCGCTCGCGTCCAAGCTGACCTCCGCCGAGGTCGTCCGCGACGGCCTCCTGCGCGCGAAGTGGCAGGCCTCGCATCAGACCGTCGGCGTCTACCTCGTCCCCGCCAGCTACCACAGCGAGCCCGAGGCCTATCTGGCGCACGCGCGCGAGATGGCGCAGTGCCCGGGCGCGGTCGGCATCTTCGAGGCGTGGGCCGACGACGGCTACTGCTACGTGCTCACGCCCTGGCTGCACGGCACCACGCTCGCCGACGCCGATCCTGCCCACCCGCTGCGGCTCGACCCCGAGACGGTCGCCGCGCTGCTCACGCCGATCGCGGAGGCGCTCGACGCCGCGCACGCCAAGGGGCTGCACCACCGCGAGGTGCGACCCAGCCGCATCGTGCTCGCCGAGCGCAGCGCGGTGCTCACGAGCTACCGCGGACGCACCTGGCGCCGCGCTCCCCTCGAGGAGCCCTTCCCCGATCCGAAGGAGCGTCACTTCGACTACCTCGCGCCCGAGGTCGGCACCGAGCACGAGGGGCCGCCGGCGGACGTGTACGCGCTCGCGACCATCGCGTTCCAGCTCGTCGCTGGCAAGGTGCCTTTTCATGCCGCGAGCACGGCGGCGCTCGCGATCGCGCAGCGCGCGGCGGAGCCTCCGCCGACGCTCCGGGAGGTCGCGCACGAGCCCTACGCGGACGCCATCGAGCAGGTCTTCGCCCGAGGGCTCGAGCGGCGCTTGAGCTTCCGCTACGCCACGGCCGGCGCGTTCATCGGGGATCTCTGGCGCGCCGCGCACCGGGAGCCGCGGCTCGGCCCCGATGGCACGATCGCGACCGTGCCGCCCGCCGCGCGCGAGGCGGCGGTGGTGGAGGCGTTCGAGGCCAAGCTCGTGAGCGACGCCGGGCTCGAGACGACCCGGATGGCGATGGACTCGGCCGAGGTCTCGGTCGAAGACCGCGTCGACTCGGTCCCTCCTGCCGGCGCGGACGACGACGCGCTCGACGACCTCCTGCGCTCGCTCGGCGACGCGGTCCCGACCGACCTCGCGGGGATCCCGCCCGAGCCGTCCGCCTCGGAGAGCGCGGATGAAGAACGAGACGCGCCGGTCGAGGAAGAAGAGATCCGGACGCCGGCGTCCGAGCCCGAGCTGGTGAAGGCCACGCCCACCGGCCTCCGCCCGGCGACCCGGGGAGCGCGACCCGCGCGCCGCTGGGGCCTGACGCTCACCCTGCTGGTCGCGGCGGGCATCGCGCTCGCCTTCGTCCTCGTCCCCTCACTCCTCGAGCGCGTCACCTCGCTCTTCCCCTGACGCGCGCGCCTGCGCGCAGAGGAAGCGACCGACGACCTCGCCCGCCACGCGGTGTCCGCGCGCGTTCCAGTGCCCGCTCCCCAGGGTCGTGTTCTCGAAGCCGTGCAGGTGCTCGCCCGTCCGCTCCGCGTGCGCGCGCAGCGGTGGCACGAGCGCGAGCACTGGGAAGCCGTCGCGCTGGCCGAGCGCCGCGATCCGGGCGTCCGGGTAGTCGAGCCCGTCCACGCCGAGCGCGCGCGCGTGGGCGGCCCGCCGCGCGGGGTCGGGATCGACCTGGACCGCGTTGGACAGCGTGACCACCGCGAAGCGCGCGCCGCGCTCGGCCACTTCGGCGTGCATGCGCGCGAGGATGGCCTCGGTCCACGTCCAGGCCTCTTCCCACGCGACGGTGGCGGGCGGCGCGTAGATCTCGTCGCTCAGCCCGAGCTCTCCGCGCGAGCGCGCCCTCGGCGTCCGCCCGATCCCGCCCACGAGCCGGAGCAGACGAGACCGCCGCTGAAGCGACCGCCAGAAGCCGCGCTCCGCGCGCTCCCGGTACCAGGCCGATTCGCGGAAGGAGTCGTCGAGCACGAGCGCTCCTCGCTCGAGCCGGAAGGTGGGCGCCGGGTCTCCGCTGATCCGGAGCGCGGGGTGGTTGTCGGAGACGTCGTTGCCGGTGAGGAAGGCGACGAGCACGATGTCCGGCTGCCACGCCCAGACGCGCTCGCGCAGCAGCAGCAGCTCCTGCGCCGTGCCGTAGCCGCTCACCCCGAACGAGAGCACCTCGGCCGGGCCCGCGCAGCCGTCGAGCGCCCGCTCGGCGTGAGTGAACCAGGCCTCCTCGAGCGCGACCTGCTTGGCCTCGGTGTAGCTGTCTCCGAGGATCGCCACGCGCAACACGCCGCGGTGCGGCCCGGGCGGCACGTCGACGCCGCGGAACCCGTGCTCGGTGATGCGCACGTGGGCGCGGCCCTCGCGGGTGTGCCAGCCCTCGGCGCCCGGGATCGGCGCCCAGCCCAGCACCGGGTCGACGTCGCGCAGGATCGGCTCGCCGGCCCCGGTCCACGAGAGCACCGCCTCGGCGAGGGCGAGCGAGAGGAGGGTGGAGCCGAGCACGAGCGCCGCGCGCTTGGCCGCGAGCTTCATGCGGCTCAGCGCAGCGCGTAGACGCCGCCGTCGTCCACGCCGATGTAGATCGCCCCGTCCGCCCCGAAGGCGACCGACGAGTCGATGTCCTGGCCCATGTTCCGGTCCCAGAGCACCTCGCCGGTGGGGCTGATGGCGTAGAGGTGGTCGTCCTGCGAGCCGACGTAGATGCGGCCCTCGGCGTCGATGCGGGCCGAGGCGCGGATGCGGCCCGACGTCCGCACCGACCAGCGCTCCTCACCCTGCGGGGAGAGCGCGTAGAGCGTCCGGTCGTACGCGCCGACGATGATGGTCCCGTCCTCGGCGATCGCCGGCGTGGCCCGCACGTCCCCGCCGGTGTCGAAGGCCCAGAGCTGGCGGCCGTCGGGATCGAAGGCGAGCACCTGTCCACGATCCGTGCCCACGTAGAGGTTGCCGTGCAGGCCCACGGAGGGGCCGCTCTCGACGCTCGAGCGGGTGCGCGCCTCCCACGCCACGTCTCCGTCCGTCCGCACCGCGACCAGGCGGCCGTCGGAGGTCCCGAACACGACGAGGCCGTTGGGGTGGATCACCGGAGAGGACCGGACGCCGCCCGAGGCCGCGACGTGGAAGCGGAGGTTGCCCTCGAGGTCGTAGGCGTGGAGCCCGGCCGCGGTGACGTAGATGTTGCCCTCGTCCGAGATCACCGGGCTGGCGTCGACCGGCGCGCCCACGTCGACGCGCCAGCGGACCTGGCCCGCGCGGGTCAGAGCCACGAGGCTGCCGTCGTGGTTGCCGACCACGATCGTGCCGTCGGAGGCGATGGCGGCGGTGGAATAGAACTTGTCGGCGCCGGTGTAGCGCCAGCGGAGCTCGCCCGTGGGGGAGATGGCGTTGAAGGTGCGGTCGAGCGAGCCGACGTAGATCGTTCCGTCTTCCCCCACCACGGGGGAGGCGAAGACGCGGGCGCCGGTCCGGTGGGTCCACGCCACCTCGGGGGTCGCGGTCGGGCCGCGCTGCGGGCTGCGCCCGGTGTGGAGGGGCCCGCCCATGAACATGGGGCGCTCGGGGGACACGGCCGGAGGGTCCGCCTCGTCGGGCGGAGTCGTCACGGTTTGTTGCCCTCCCGCGGTGACCGCCGCGTCCGTGCCCTCGAGCTGTCCGACGAGGTGCGCGCGCGCCTCCTCCTCGAACATGCAGCTGCCCTGATGGCAGACCCGCTCGCCGCGGCACTCCCGGTCGGACATGCAGGGGCTCGCGGGGACGGCCTGCGCGCCGCAAGACGTGATCAGACCGAAGACCAGAGCCGTCGTGACGCCGCGCATCGCTCGCGGGATAGCAGTCGGCGGGGGCGCCATCAATGACGCGACGGTCGATGGCCCCGCCGCGTCCGGCCGTGCGAGCCTGTCACCATGGAAGCTGGATATCGCGAGAGCGCGGCCGAGGACCGCTCCTTGCTGGTGGTGGCGTTCGCCGCGAGGGTGTTCGGGCTGAAGCCTGACGACGGGAGCGTGGCGTGGGAGCACGTCATGTCAGGCGGGGGAGAGGTCGAGATCCAGGTGCACCGGGGCCGCGTGTTCGCCACCACGGGACGCGAGCTCCACTGCCTCGACTACCTGACCGGGCGGTTGATCGGGAAGGTGACCGTCCCCGATCGCTACAAGGGGCGCCCGACGATGGTGATCGAGAGAGACCGCCTCTATCTGGGCAGCGCCGGCGAGGTCACCTGCTTCGCGCTCGACGATGGCCGGGTGCTCTGGTCGCAGGGCTTCCCCGGCCGAGGCCTCGGCGGGGTCGCGCTCGGCTTCCCGGGCAACCTTCGGCAGGCCGACGATCGAGGCTCGCAGTAGCTCAAGGGGTGGCGCCGCTCTCGCGCTCGAGGAGCAGCACGCGGCCCCCGCGCAGCACCGCGATCCGGCGCCCGCTGGGCGACACGGCGGGATCGCTCGGGGCGCCCTCGCGCTCGGCCCATCCCTCGGGCCAGAGCAAGGTCGGCGCGCCGCGTCCTCCCGTGCGATGGAGCAGCACGCCGAGGCCACGCAGCTCCACGAGGTAGCGCCCGTCGGAGGTGATGGCGCCCGGCGGCAGCGGGGCCGGAGGCGGCGTCCCGGGCCCGAGGCTCTCCGGCGCGCCGGCGGGCTCGGCCGAGATGGTGAGCGGGGCCACGCGGAGCTCGGCGCCGCGGGCGGCCACCACGCCCTGAGGCGCCCAGCCGAGCACCCGCCAGCCCCCGTCGTCGCGGCGGTGAGCGGGCGAGAGCGCGGCGCCCTCTTCCTCGCACTCCCCGGCCGGCGGCTCTCGGGGCTCGAGCAGGGGCGTCCCGTGCGTGGGCCCGAGCGCGCGGCCCGCCACCACGCTCCCCGCCGGGACGACGCGCAGCACGAAGCCCTCGCAGCGGCGCTCCACCCCGGCGATCGCGAACCGCTTGGAGGGGTCCAGGATGCGCTGGTCGGCGCGCTGCACCTCGAGCGGCTCCTCGGCGCCGGTCGCGAGGTTCCAGATCCGCGGGGACGAGCCGCGCAAGAAGACGTGATCTTCGTCGACGAAGCCGAGCGTGCTCAGGTGCGCCGCCTCGCCGCTGGCGGGCTGGTGGCTCGGGCCTTCGCGCACGGTGACGCCGCCGGCGGCGGGCGCCTCTCCGATCGCGCGCCGCGCGTACTGTCGCCGCTCGTCGTCGATGAGGTAGCCGGGCGTCTCCATGGCGGCGAGCGCGTCCAGCGCGCCGAGCAGCTGCCCGCGCGCGGCGCTCCCGCGCACGACGTTGGTCACCGCGCGCCCCGCCGCGTCCGACGGGCCGCAGCTCAGCCCCGCGCCGCGCCCGATCCGCAGCCGCGCGCGGCCCGGCTCCCGACACAGCGCCTCGTGGAGCGCGAGCACGCCCTGAGACTCGGCCACCGCGCGCGCCGGGTTGCCTCGAAGCTGCCGCAGCGCGACCCGCGAGCGCTCGACGAGGGTCGCCTCGGGCTCGTCCGCGTCGCGCGCCAGCCCGCTCGGGCGGTCCAGCCAGGGCAGCTCCACCTCGTGGCTCTGCCCGTCGCGCTCGAGCCGCGCGGTGACCACCAGGTCATCGTGTCCGTCGTCGTCCCGGTCCGCGAGGGCCCAGCGGAGGCTCATCGCGCCCGGCGCCCGCTCCTCGGCCGCCAGGACGGCGAGGTGCTCGAGGACCCTTGGCGCGTCGCGGTGGGCGACGATCCAGTGCTCCATGCGGCTCGCGGCGGGCTGCGCCTCACAGCGCAGGTCCGCGCTCGCCACGATCCACTCGGCGCCGATGGGCTGCAGGTTCGCGCCCGCGATGACGCAGCCCTCCGGCGCGGCCGGGGCCCTCCCCAGATTGCGCGGCGGCGCGAACGTGGCGCCGTCCCGGGTCGCGACCCAGAGCTGCACGGGCGCCTCGGCCGGCCCGGACGAGACGATCAGCGCGTCCCGGTCGCCGTCCCCGTCCACGTCGTGGGCCCAGAGCGACCGGATGGCCCCCTCGAGCAGGATGGGCGCTCCTTCCACGTCGACCCGGGTGGTTCCGTCCGGAAAGGCGCGCGCCGCGGGCAGATCCGCGTGCGGCGGCGGCTCCCCCTCTTCGCGCGGCTCGGGCGCCCGCACCCCGGTGTCGAGCCCGAAGGGCACCGGGTCTCCCCCCGAGCAGGAGCTACAGCCCGCGTGCAGCAGGGGAGCGCAGGCGAGCGCGGCGATGGCGAAGCGGGTCATGCGGCCGTGATAACAGCGGCCCCGTCCGATCGCATCCAGCGATGTAAGCCGGCTGACACCTTCGCGCGTGCGGTGCCACACGACAGGTGGCCGGTACCATTCCCTTTTTCCCGACGCGGGAATATCGTCGCGTCGCGTCGTGCCCCGCCTCGTCCCAGTGATCTGCGCCCTGCTGACGCTCCTCGCGTCCCCGGCCATCGCCCAGCCCGAGCGCGAGCCGCCCCCCGCCCCGAGCCCGGAAGCAGAGGGGGAAGCGGGTGCAGAAGCGGACGCGGACGCGGAAGCGGGTGCAGAAGCGGAAGCGGAAGCGGAAGCGGAAGCGGAAGCGGAAGCGGAAGCGGGTGCGGAAGCGGAGGCGGAAGCGGACGCGGAATCGGACGCGGACGCGGACGCGGACGCGGACGCGGAAGCGGAAACGCAAGCCGAGCTCGTCGACGACCCCGATCCCGCCGACGTCTCCCCGACCCCTGGCGGCATGGGCACCCTCGAAGACGCCGAGTCGGGCCCCCCCGAAGACACCGAAGACACCGAGCCCGAAGAAGAAGCAGCGGAGGAGGGTGGCCTCACCTTCGGCGGCAGCCTCGGCGGCGAGTACCGCCACCGCGTCGTGTTCCTCAGCGACTTCCCGCTCGACCCGCTCCCGCGCACCGATCCCGCGACCACCGGGCGCTACGGCTCCAACTTCTGGGGCGAGCAGTGGCTGCGTCTGCACGGGGAGCTCGCGCTCCGCCCGGTGCTGCGTCTGTACGCCGAGACCGACCTCGTCTGGGGCGTGGCCTACGGCGACCTGGCCCAGGGCCTCGACCCCGCCGCGTGGCCGCGCGACGACTACGGCTATCCGGGCCTCCGGTTGCGTCAGCTGTACCTCGAGTGGCGTACCCCCATCGGCCTGCTCCGGGTCGGACAGATGGCCTTCAGCTGGGGCCTCGGCATCATCAGCAACGGCGGCAACGACCCGCCGGTCTTCGGCGACTACCGCTACGGCGACCTGGTCCGACGGCTGCTTTTCGCGACCAAGCCCGCGGGCGAGGACAGCCCCTTCACGATCGCGGTCGCCGGCGACTGGGTCGCCTGGGATCTCATCGCGGACCACGACGGCCGCGGCGACCTGGCGTTCCAGGGGCTGCTCGCCGCCTTCTACGAGGACGACGAAGACAACCAGCTCGGCGCGTACGCGGCGTACCGCCACCAGACGAACACCCTGAACGACGAGCTCAGCGTCTTCGTCGGCGACGTCTTCGCCAAGCTGCACTTCGGCGAGCCGAGCGGGGGGCGCATCCGCGTCGCGTTCGAGGCGGCGTACGTGCGCGGAACCACGACCCTGACCCGAACCGTCACGCACCCCGAGCAGGACGTGGAGCAGCTCCTCGCGGTGGCGCAGATCGGCCGGGTCTCGCCCCACCTCGACCTCATCCTCGAGGGCGGCTACGCGAGCGGCGACTCGAACGCGGAGGACGGCATCCAGCGCCGCGGCACGATCGACCCCGATCACCGCGTCGGGCTGATCCTCTTCCCCGAGGTGCTCGCCGCGCAGAGCGCGCGCTCGGCCAACCTCGCGCGCTCGCCGACCCTCTTCGGCCGTCCCAGCCGCGGCACCGAGCTGCTGCCGACCAACGGCGGCGTGTCGAACGCCTACTACTTCTTCCCGTACGCGATCTGGCGCCCGATGGACTGGATCGACGTGCGCCTCGGCGGCGTCGTCGCGTGGAGCTCCTCGGACGTCGTGGACCCCTTCGCGCAGCGCGCGCGCTCGCGCTCGGTCAACTATCGCGGCGGCGATCCGTCGCGGAGAGACCTCGGGCTCGAGCTGGACGGAGCGGTGCTCTTGCACGGCGAGATCTCGGAAGGCGTCACGCTGAGCGGCGGCGTGGAGGGGGGCGTGCTCTTCCCGGGCGCGGCGTTCGAGGACGCCGACGGCAACCGCATGGACACCGTCGCCATGACGCGGCTCCGGCTCGGGATCCGGTACTGAGAGGGGAGGGGGGGCATGCAACGAATCCTGATGGTGTTCGCGCTGGTCGCGCTCGGCTGCGACGGCGACACGATCGCGGACGCGGGGCCGCCGCCCGACGACACGGGCGTCGCGTCCGGTGACGCGGGCGTCGATGGTGGCCCGCCGCCGCCGCCCTTCGTGCCCGACTCGTACTGTCCCGGCAGCGCGGGCTGCGAGGCGGGCGCCGGGGGCACGCTCGAGGTCGGGGCGGCCGCGGTCACGATCACGCCGATCATCGACGACACCACGGACATCCTGAGCGTGGACACCGACGGCGACGGCGAGTTCGAGCCGGGGGACGGCGACGAGTTCGCGGACCGCGACGGAGTCCCCGGGTTCCAGGGCGTCTGGATCGCGGGCTTCGGCAACGCGCGCGCGGCGAGCGGGGTCAACGACGACGTCTGGGCGCGCGCGGTGGTGATGCAGAACGCCGACACCACGATCGCGCTCGTCTCCCTCGACGTCATCGGCTGGTTCAAGCCGGACATGGACGTGATCCGCGAGATGGTGGCCGACCTCGGCATCGACCACGTGGCGATCAGCGCGACCCACACGCACCAGAACCGCGACACGATCGGCATCTGGGGCATCGCGCAGGACAGCACGGGGCGGAGCGACGCCTACAACCAGCGCGTGCGCGAGGGGGCGGCGCAGGCCATCCGGGACGCACACGAGACGTTGCGGCCCGCGAACGTGCAGTACAGCGCCGTGGACCTCCGCGAGAAGCCCGGGGGCGTGACGCGCTGGGTCGGGGATCTGCGCGACCCCGTCATCCTCGACCCGGAGATCCGGGTGATGCGCTTCGTCGAGGCGGGGACCGAGACCACCATCGGCACGCTCGTGAACTTCGGGACCCACCCCGAGTACCTCGACGACCGCAACACGATGATCTCGAGTGACGTGGCCCACTGGCTGCGCGACGGCATCGAGTCGGGCGTGGACGGTCCCGGCGGCGAGCGCGTCGACGGCGTCGGCGGCGTGGCGGTCTTCATGAACGGCGCCGTCGGGAGCCAGATCGGCCCGAACGGGCTCGACGTGCAGACCTGGGCGGGCGAAGCGCTCAGCCAGCGTGACGACGTCTACCGATGGACGGGCACCGTCGGCGGGCAGCTCGCCTACTTCGTGCTCGAGTCGCTCGGGCCCGACGGCGGCTCCACCACCGACGAGACCGCGGCGCTCGGCTACCGGACCCGCACCTTCTTCGTCGACGTGCAGAACGTGGGCTTCCACATCGCGATCCTGCAGCAGCTCTTCGACCGCCCGGGGCACAACTGGGACCCCGACGATCTGTTGATCGCGGGGGAGAACGAGCCGGACCTGCTCACCGAGGTGACGGTGCTGGACATCGGCCGCGCGCAGCTGATCACCGCGCCGGGCGAGCTGGATCCGCAGCTCTTCCTCGGCGGCTACGACGGCGCGTACACCCCCGACGGGGTG
Source organism: Sandaracinaceae bacterium (assembly GCA_040218145.1). Classification (GTDB taxonomy): domain Bacteria; phylum Myxococcota_A; class Polyangia; order Polyangiales; family Sandaracinaceae; genus JAVJQK01. Next base: position 33,905 of record JAVJQK010000130.1, read on the forward strand.
CCGATCATCGCGGCCGACAACGAGAACCCGCCCGACCTCGACGCCGCGCCGGGCCCGCCGTATCTGCGCGACCGCGCGCGGGCCGACGCCGAGCAGGTCTGGCTCCTCGGGCAGACCAATGACTACCTCGGCTACCTCGTGCCGGAGTACAACTACCAGCTGGCCGAGACGGCGCCTTATCTGGACCAGGCGCCGGGAGACCACTACGAGGAGACGAATTCGGTCGGCGTCGATGGATGGCCGACCATTCGAAGGGAGCTCGAGGCGCTCTTGGCCTGGAGCCCGGACGAAGGATGAGAGGGAGACTGATGCGGAGCTTGTCGTTTGTGGGTCGTAGCGCGGGTGTGTTCACGCTGGCGTTTCTCGTGGCGCTGGGTTGTGACGGCGGAGGGGGCGACGAGGACTCCGGCGTGCCGACCGGTGACTCGGGCCAGGTGATGGTGCCGGACCTCCCGGCCTCGGCCGCCTACCGCGAGGAGGGGGAGGCCTTCGAGCCCGTCTCGCTGGACTGGGGGTGCCTGGACACGGGCGTCGAGCCCACGCCGGGCGAGCCGGTCGACGTGACCTTCAACCTCATCGACTTCCAGGACGACTTCCCGGTCGACGACGTGGAGGTCTGGCTCTTCAGCGACAACGAGATCGCGAACGACTGCTCGGGCCCGATGTGCCAGATGTTCACCACCGGGACCGACGGCTCGGCGATGGTGACCTTGCCCGCCAACGGCTGGTACGCCTACCGCGTGCTGCCCAAGGACGGCCCGACCCGGCAGCAGTCGGTCTTCGGCGTCTTCCAGTACAACGAGCCGGCGCCGGCCTCGGCGGGGCCCGTCGAGGGAAACAGCGTCTCGGGCAAGACCATCGATCTCATCCCCGCGCTCCTCGGCATCTCGCGCGAAGAGGGCACCGCGACCGTCTCCGGGCGCATCACGGACTGCGGCGGCGGCTTCGTCGAGAACGCGGTGATCCGTCTCTACGACCCGGACGGCAACCTGGTCGAGCAGGGGGACCTCGGCGACGAGCCGTCCTACCACTTCTTCAACGGGGACGCGTCCAACAACCTGCCCGACCAGGCCCGGGAGACCTCGCACCGCGACGGCCTCTACGTGGTGGTGCAGGTGCCCGTCATCGACGATCGACCCTACCGGGTCGAGGCCTACGCGAACGTCGACGGAGAGACGCGGCTCGTGGGTTGCGAGTCGGCGCGCATCTTCCGCGACGCGGTCACCATCCTCAACATGACCCCCCTTCGGACCGACGCGCCGGCCTCCTGCCCGGCTCCCTGACCGTCCGCAGTCGCCAAAAATTGGCGGAGTTTTGGCAAGATCTCGTTGACTTGGGGGTGGCCGGCGTTGGAAAACGTGGCCGGGGTGGGAGTGCCGCCCGGGAGGAGCGATGAAACCGTCTGAGCTCAGAGCGCGGGCAGGACTGATCCGAGCAGGCCTCTGGATCGCCTGCCTTCTGGTGTTGGCGTGGGCGCCTCTCGCCTTCGCCCAGCCTCCGGAGGGTGAAGAAGAAGAGGACGCCGAGACGACCGAGGAGGGGACCGGCGTCGACGCCGAGACTCCCGACGACGTGCTCGGTCACGAGGAGGTCCCGCCGCCCGAAGGCTTCGAGGGCGACGAGCCCGAGGAGATGGAAGAGGAGGACATGACCAATGTCGCTCCACCGCCGCCTCCGCCCCCGCCGCCTCCGCCGCCGCCTCCTCCCCCGCCGCCCTCACCGGGCGCAGGAGGTGGAGACGCCGAGGACGCCGACACCGGCATCCCGATCAACTTCGACCTCCACGGCTACTACCGCGCGCGCCTCGTCACCATGGACGCGCAGCCGGTGCCGGGCTCCTCGCCCTCCCGCGACAACGCGGGGCACGCCGCCTACGGGTTCATGCGCCTCCGGCTCAACCCGTCGATCCTCTTCGGCAGCGACCGCGAGTCGCCCGTGGCCGCGCTCCGCATGCAGATCGACGCGCTCGACAACGTCGTGTTCGGCGACAACGTGCGGGCCGCCTCGACGCCGCTCTTCGCGGCCGACCCGTCGCGCACGAGCCTCCTCGACGGAGAGCTGCAGGACTACTTCTTCCTGCGTCGGCTCTGGCTCGAGTTCCTGATCCCGATCGGACAGGTGCGCATCGGTCGTCAGCCCTCGCAGGGTGGTCTCGGCCTCCTCTTCAACGACGGCAACGACTTCCGCAACGACTTCGGGGACGCGCTCGACGGCACCACCTTCGACCGCATCCTCTTCGCCACGCGGCCGCTGACGATCTTCAACGCGCTCACGCGCGGCGACTCTCGCCCCACGCCCCTGATCTTCGCGCTCGCCTACGACTGGCTCGCGGAGGACACCCTCGGGCTGGGCGGGGATCCGGGCGTGCGCTCCCCGTTCCCGTTCGCGCAGCTGCCGGGCGGCGAGGACGACGTCTACCAGACGACGCTCGTGCTGGCGTGGCGCGACGAGGACTTCAACAGCGAGGTCAACGCCCGCGACGAGCTGACGGCCGGTCTCGTCATGGTCTACCGAGGCCAGGACTCGACCGACAGCAACATCTACATCGGCGACGCCTTCTACCGCATACGCTGGAGCGCCTTCGGGCGCCGCGCGCCGGGCATCTACTCCGAGGGTGAGCTCTACACGATCCAGGGCTCCACCTACGGCCTCGGCCTGGTGAACCCGACGACGGGTCGGGTCGGCGCGCGCAAGGGCGCGAACGTCTGGGGCGGCGCGGCGCGCCTCGGCCTCGACGACCCGATGTGGGGCGCCTACCTCGAGAGCGGCTTCTCGTCCGGGCAGGATCAGCTGCTGGGCACGCTCGCGCAGGTGAACCAGCCCGACGACTGCCCGCCGGAGGAGACCTGCCTCTCGCTCCGACAGCGGCCCAACAACCCCGCCTACCAGGTGGGTCTCCTCCTCTACCCGACGGTCCTCGCGGTGCGCACCGCGGCGACCTACGGCGCCGACTTCGACTCGGTGTGGTCGGGCGGCGGCGTCTGGAACTCGATCTACTTCATGCCGCGCGTGTCCTTCCGGCCGCTGCCCGGCGTGGAGCTGATCGGTCAGTTCATCCTCGCCTTCGCGGACCAGCTCAACCTCCCGCTCAACGACGAGCGCACGGACGCCGACGGCGCTGGCTGCGGTCTCGACGAGGCCTGCATCCTGGGCTGGGAGGCGGACGTGGCGCTCAAGGTCAGCTGGGGCCCGAACGACGAGATGCGCTGGTCGAACGAGTTCGGCATCATGAACGCCGGCCCGGCGCTCGGCCCGCGCCTCTCCAGCTCGCTCATCTGGACGCTCCAGTCGCGGATCGCCTTCGTCTTCTGACGCGGAGAGAGAGCATCGGCAGAGGGCGTCGGCTTCGGTCGGCGCCCTTCGTCGTTCCGTCGCGTGCGCGAAATTTCGGCTCGGTCGCCGCGTCTTCTAAGATCCAGCCGCCGTGAGGAGGGTCTGGGCAGTGCTGGCGATGAGCGCCTTCGCCGCGACGGCGTCGGCGGACCGGCGCCTGCACGTCGTGGACGCGGGCGAGTCGCTGGGCGCGCTCGCCGTCCGCTATCACGTGAGCGTCGACGACCTCCGTCGCTGGAACGCGCTGTCCGGTGACACGATCCAGGTGGGGCAAGAGCTGGTCGTCGAGGAAGGCCCCGTCCTCCGCTACACCACCGTGCCCGGCGACACCCTCGGCTGCATCGCGACCCGCTTCGGGGTGCCCGTCGAGCGCATCGTCGCCGACAACGAAGGCGTCTCGCCGCAGCGCCTCGACGTGGGCCGCGAGCTCGTGCTGCGGGGCGGCACGGATCCCCGGGCCGGCGAGCGCGACGCGCCGCCCGCGGTGGTGCACGTGGTCGCGGCCGGGGAGACCCTGTCCCACGTCGCCCGCGCGCACGACGTGGAGATCGCGGAGATCCTCGCGCACAACCCGGGGCTGGACCCCGACCGCGTTCGGATCGGTCGCGAGCTGTCCATCCGCCCCGGGCCCGAGAGCGCGAGCCTGGGCGCGCCGAACTGCGGCGCCATCCGCGGCGGCGTCCAGGTCGGCGAGCACCCCGCGTACGTCCTCCGCAACCCCGAGCGCGCGTGGGCCACTCGGAGCACCCAGCGCCGCCTGCGCAGCGCGTTCGACGTCGTGCACCGCCGCCACCCGCGCGCGCCGCGCGTACGCGTGCACGATCTGTCGCTCGAGGGCGGCGGCCCCATCGACGATCATCGCAGCCACCAGTCCGGGCGCGACGTCGACATCACCTACTTCCAGCGCCGCGGCTGTGACGCGCGCGACGGCTGCCCGCTGACCCGCGTCGACCCCGGTGACCTCGACGTGCGCCGGCAGTGGACGCTCCTCCACCGCTGGCTGCGAGGGGACCAGGCGGAGGCCATCTACGTCGACTACTGAGGTTCCCCCGGTCTCGTGGACAGTCTGACTATGCCGCCAACGCGGCGACCTGGGTCTTCAGTTCGAACTCGACGGGGCTGAGGTAACCCAGCAGCGAGTGGCGCCGCTCGAGATTGTAGAAGAAATGGATGTAATCGC